>JALYHS010000163.1 GCA_030776385.1 Actinomycetota bacterium | reverse complement strand
GACGAAGGCAATCGCCACGGCCGGACATTCCATCGCCGCCATGTACGGATATGCCGACGGCAGCATGCCGTTGGACCTCGCCCTGCGGGGCGTCGAGACGATCGTGAAGGCCACCGAGCTGCCGGTCACGGCGGACCTGGATGACGGTTACACCGAGCCCGGTGAGACCATCCGTCGCGCGATTGCCATCGGCGCCGTCGGTGCCAATGTGGAGGACCGACTGAAGCCGCTCGCAGAGTCGGTCGCTCGCGTGAAGGCGATCATCGCCGCCGCTGAAGCAGAGGGCGTGCCGTTCCAGCTGAACGCGCGCACGGATGCCATCGCCCGTGGAGAAGGCCAGCTTGACGGGCGGCTGACCGACGCGATCGAGCGTGGCAAAGCGTTCCTCGCCGAAGGCGCCGCCCTGGTCTTCATCCCGGGTCTCACCGACCGCGAGTCCGTCGAGCGGGTCGTCGCCGCTCTCGGGCGCAACACGATCAGCGTCATCGGCCTGCCCGGGGCTCTGACCGCGGCTGAGTACGAGGAGTTGGGTGTCGCCCGGATCTCCTACGGCCCGCTTCCGCAGCGCGCCGCCCTCGCGGCGCTGCAGGCTCTGGCCACCGACCTGTACGGCAACGGCGTGATCCCGACGGATCTGCCCGCGCTCAACTGAATGTCGCCGGGCACGGCCACACTCGTGGCATGACGAGGTATGTGATCGACGCCCGGACGGCGATCGAGCTTGCTCGCTCCGCAGCGGTCATCCCGGAGGAGCATCTGCTCGTGGCCCCTGGGCTGATCCGCTCGCAGGTGCTGGATCTCCTGTACCAATCCTTTCGTCGCGGTGGACTGAGTTCGGCCGACGGCCGTCGCGTGCTGCAGCGCTTCGCCGAGCTGCGAATCCGACTCCTTGGGGACCGGGTGTCGCGCGCGACGGCTTGGAAACTCGCGGAAGACCTCGGCTGGGACGAAACCGCTGACGCCGAATACCTCGCCGTCACGCAGCTGCAGGCCGACGCGCTGATCGCGCTCGATCCGGCGCTCGCGGAGCGCGCCAAGGGCATCGTTCCCCTCGCCACGCTGGCCGAGCTGCTCCCGGCTTAGTCCGTGAGTGCGGCGGCGTCGCCCGTGCGGACCACGAAACGCGTCCGGGTCAGACGGGATCGGTGAACGAGATCGGCTTGCCGGTGGCGTGGGCAGAGGCGATCTCCCTGCTCGTGGACTCGCCGATATATCCGCCGGGGTTGACGACCAGAATCCGGTCAGCCAGGTCGATCTTGCGCAGGTGGAGGGCATCCAGCGCGGTCTTCTGCTCGTTGATGATCAACCCGTCTGCTTCACCTGGCGCGACGACGATGACACCTGCGAAGGTCAGAGCCCGGTTCGCCGCACGCATCTCGTCCACGAACCGGGCAGATCCACAAATGCAGACAATCTCAGGTCGGTCGGGCACGGTTCGGTCCTTCCAGCCCAGCGGGAATCCGTCTCCTTTTGAGCACGGGAACACGCCCTAGTCGCCCTCGCTGACCCGGGCCTGTTCGGCGGCCCGTTCGGCGGCGCGGCGGGGCCGCATCCCGATGATCTCGAAGAGAACCCCGAACAGGATGACGGCGACGATCGCGACACCCGCCCCGAGCAGCGGCGTCGACGCGAAGGCGGTGCCGGCCACGACCGCGACCACCACGTGATAGCTCGTGTAGACCGTCGAGGCCGCGGCAGAGATCATCAGGTAGCGCCGCAGCGGGAGGCGTCCAGCTCCGGCGGTCATCGTGACGGCGACTCGGGCGAAGGGCACGAACTTGGCGATCATCAGGAACACGGTCGGCCGACGCAGCAGCCCCGCGGATGCCCAGGCGAACGCGCGCGCGACACGGGGCCGACGCATCCACGACCACCGTTCGATGCCGACGGTCCGCCCGATGAGGAACGCGATCCCGTCGCCGATCATCGTCGCCATGATCGCGATCACGAGCACCAGCCACACCTGCGGACCGTGTCCCGAGGCACCGAGTGCGGCCAGCGTGACGACACCGGTCTCGCCCGGAACGAATGGGAAGAACCCGTCGATGATCAGGATCCCGGCCATGACCGCGTACGCCCACGGGGATCCCGCGAGCATCGTGAGGAACTGCGTCACGTCGGCCATGCGGGCAGGCTAGCCCGCACGGACCAAGAATCGGCTAACTCGCGATGACAGGCGCGATGACAGGCGGGGTGCCGGGCTCGAGCACCTCACGCCCGCAGCACCGAACCGACCCCGCCCCAGAGGTGCGCACGATACCTCGGGTCGGCGAAGTGCTCGTCGAGATGCCCGAGCGCCGTGTACCAGGTGCGGCCCGCGCCGAAGCGGCCGTGCCAGCTGATCGGATGCCGCGGCCCCATCGGGACGCCATCGGGGTCGTATGTCGACTCGTCGACCTCGAGAAGCACTTCGACGCGCTCACTCGGATTCGTCGTGAACACGTACCACTCGTCGGTCCAGCCCCACGGATCCGGAAGGCCGTCGGTCGACGGATGGTCGCGGTCGAGCACCCGCAGTTCCGCGGTCTGGAACTGTTTGTCGTCGTTCGGATGCGAGAGGAACCGCGCTCCGACGATCCCGTCGAACTCGGGCCAGCTCCACTCGGCGTCCGAGGCGGAGTGGATGCCGGCGAAGCCGCCTCCCCCGCGCAGATACGCGGCGAGCGCGGCGCGCTGCTCCTCGTCGAGAACGTCGCCGGTGACATCGAGCCACACCGTCGCCTCGTACCGCCCGAGGTTCGTCTCGGTGAAGACGCCCCCGTCCTCGCTGTGATCGAGCTCGACACCCGCATCACGGGCCAACTCGCGCAGAGCGGCGACGCCCGCCGGGATCGACTCATGACGGTATCCGGTGGTCTTCGTGAAGAGGAGGACGCGCGGCATGATTCTCCTTCTCAAGCGGCGAGCGCCACCCCGACGGCGATGCCCGCTGGGACATGGATGAAGTGTCGCAGTACGCGGGCGTGCACGCTGGGACGGTTAGCGTCGGAGCTCGCTCACTCCTCGCGACGGACAACCCGGACCGCACCGGCCGGAAGAGTGAGCTGCCCCGCTACCGCCGATCCGGTGAGCAGTTCGACGCCTCGAGCCGGCAGCGTCAACTGCTGCTCGCCGTGGTTCATCGCGAAGAGGTAGACGCGTCCATCCGGTCCGATCCGCTCCACTGTCTCGAGGCCTTCGGCCCGCTCCTCCCAGCGGACACCGGCGTCGTCGAGGACGCGCTCCAGAATCGTCCCGAGGGTCGCATCGTCCGGACGGGTGGCGAGGTACCAGGCGGTGCCGGCCCCGAGCGAATTGCGGGTGAGTGCCGGCTGTCCCGCGGCGCGTCCGTCCACGAACCGGGTCACGGCGTCGGCACCCGTCAAGCGGATGTCATCTGCCCAGACACTGCCCCGTCCTCCCGTGTCGAGCGACGCGGTCTCATGCTGCGCGAACGGGAGGAGCTCGTCGATGCCCAGCCCGAGCACCTCACGGAGGGGGCCGGGAAATCCGCCGCGGTGAACGGCATCGTTCTCATCCACCAGGCCGCTCCCGTATGACACCAGGAGCTGACCGCCCGCCTGTACGTAGTCCGTGAGATTGCGGCTCGCCGCATCCGTGACCAGATAGAGGCTGGGTGCGAGCACCACCGCGTATTGGTCGAGCGACGCAGCGGGGTGCACGAAGTCGACCGTCACACCGCGGTGCCAGAGCACGCGATAGAAGGACTCGATGCGTTCGCGATGACTGAAATCGACGGAGGGGCGCCACTCGAGATCCTGCGCCCAGTGCGACTCCCAGTCCCAGACGATGGCGACCCGGGACGCGACCCGGCTGCCGCGGACCTCGTCGAGTCTCGCCAGGTCGCCGCCCAGCTGCACCACCTCGCGCCACACCCGGGAGTCGGTTCCGGCGTGCGGCAGCATCGCCGAGTGGAACTTCTCGGCGCCCGACCGGGAGGCACGGAACTGGAAGAACATGATGGCGTCGGCCCCGCGTGCCAGGTGACTGATGCTGTTGCGGGCCAGCTCTCCGGCCCGCTTGGCGAGATTGCGCGGCTGCCAGTTCACGGCGGACGTTGAGTGCTCCATCAGCATCCATGGGCGGCCGCCGGCGAGGGAACGCGTCAGGTCGGCGTCGAGGGCCAACAGGATGTGATTGTCGGGTCGTTCTGCGGCGAGGTAGTGGTCGTTCGAGACGACGTCGACCTCCCGAGCCCAGCGCCACAGGTCGACGGACGGGCAGTTGGTCGCCATGAAATTGGTGGTGACCGCCAGCTGCGGGGTGGAGTTCTTGATTGTGTCCCGCTCGGCCACGAAGCACTCCAGGAGCGCGTCGGAGCTGAACCGGGCGAAGTCCAGGCGCTGGGCCGGATTGGTCACCGACGCGGCCCGGCGCGGCGCATCCACTTCGTCCCATTGCTGATAGCGCTGACCCCAGAACGTCGTCCCCCACGCCGCGTTGAGGCCGTCCAGACCCCCGTAGCGACACTCGAGCCAGGCGCGGAAGGCCCGCACCGAGTGCTGGTCGTACGACTCGGCGACCGGGGCGCCATACTCGTTGTGGACGTGCCACATGACGAGCGCCGGGTGCTCGGCGTAGCGGCGTGCGAGTTGCCCGGTGATCGCGACGGCCAGCCGACGATAGTCCGGCGAACTCGGCGAGGCCATGCCGCGCGAGCCGAAGCCGAGGGACACGCCGTCGCGGGTCATCGGACGCGAGTCGGGATAGTCGCGCCAGAACCAGGCGGGGGGCGACGCGGTCGGGGTGCCGAGATCGACGTCGATGCCCGCACCGGCGAGCATGTCCATGATCTCGTCCAGTTGAGCGAAGTCGAACTCGCCTTCGCGCGGCTCGAGGAGTCCCCAGTTGAAAATTCCGACGCTGACCAGGTTGATGCCGGCGTCGCGCATCAGGGCGATGTCCTCGAGCCAGACATCCCGAGTCCACTGCTCCGGGTTGTAGTCGCCGCCGTAGCGGATCCGGTCGGTTCCGCGCGGCCACTGCGGACGCACGGTCGCCAGCTGAGCGCCGTGGGTGCCGTGAGCCGCGGCTTGCGGGGTCGACGCGTCCGGGGCGCGCGAGACGCCCGAAGGGCGCTTGTGGGCTGACAGCGACGTCATGAGAACTCCAGACTGTGTGCGGTCACAGGTATATCACAGCCCAGGCGTGCAGCAATTGCTATGTCAGGATGATTGACAGCACGCACGACCGCGTGTAGGACTGTAACCGCTCACAGTCATCGAGCACCCTGAACGTCCAATCGGACGTGTTGCACTCAACGAGGAGATTCATTGCGCACATCGATTCGCGCCGCGGCCATAGTGGCCGTGGCCGCTCTCGCCCTCACCACGGCTGCCTGCAGTTCGGGCGGCGGCACCAGCTCGGGACCCGTCAACCTCACCTACTGGACCTGGGCCCCCAACATGGACAAGGTTGCGGCGATCTGGAACAAGTCGCACCCCAACATCCACGTCACGGTCAACAAGCAGGACGGCGGCGACCCGGCCGTCACCAAGCTGCTCACCGCGATCAAGGCCGGAAGCGGTGCCCCCGATGTCATGCAGGCGGAGTACCAGAAGATCCCGACGCTCGTCGCCGCCAACGCCCTCGCCGACATCTCGGGCGACGGCGCGGGCGACGCGAAGAAGGACTTCACCCCCAGCGCCTGGAACGCCGTGACCCTCGGCGGTAGCGCGATCTACGCGATCCCGCAGGACATCGGGCCGATGATGTTCTACTACCGCTCCGACATCTTCCAGCAGCTCGGGCTCACCGCCCCGAAGACCTGGGACGACTACGCGACCGATGCCCGCATCATCCACCAGAAGGACCCGACCCAGTACCTGGGCACCTTCTCCTCAGGTGACGCCGGCTGGTTCGCTGGGCTCACGCAGCAGGCCGGCGCCTCGTGGTGGTCCATCTCGGGCAAGGCGTGGGGCGTGAATGTCGACTCGGCTGCCTCGCAGAAGGTCGCCAAGTTCTGGGGCGGCCTCGTGCAGGAGGGCGTCATCGGCAACACTCCGATGTTCACCCCGGACTGGAACTCCGGACTCAATACGGGCAAGCAGGTCGGCTGGGTGAGCGCGGTCTGGGCTCCCGGCGACCTTGCAGGTAACGCGGCCGACACCAAGGGCAAGTGGGCCGCGGCACCGCTCCCGCAGTGGGATGCGTCCTCGCCCGCCGACGGTAACTGGGGCGGCTCGTCCACCGGCGTGACCACGCAGAGCAAGCACCCCAAGGAGGCCGCTGAGTTCGCCGTCTGGCTGAACTCGGACCCGACGGCGGTCAAGGCGCTCGTCTCGCAGGCTGCGGTGTACCCGGCCGCACTCAGCGCGACGAAGATCGCCCTCGGCACCCCGCCGGACTTCTTCTCGAACCAGGCCGACTTCTATCAGGTGGCGGCGGCCGCGGCGAAGACGGTCACGCCCTTCACGTACGGCCCGAACGTCAACGTCGCGTACAGCGCGTACAACGACGAGTTCGCCAAGGCGGCCCAGTCGAAGGATGTCTCGCAGTTCCTCACCGCACTGAGCAACATTCAGACGACGACGCGAGCCGACCTCGTGAAGTCCGGATTCACCGTCAAGTAGTGCATCATCCGGTGGAGGCGGGGTTTCTCGCCTCCACCGGCCCCATCGCTCTGCTACCCATCGCTCTGCCACCCATCCCGCAACCCCCTCAGGAGGAGACCGTGACCACCACCGCGATCCGCGCAGGCGGCGCCGTCAGGACGGGAGCCACGACTCCGCGACGACGACGGAACACCGCCCAGCGGGTGGTCATCCCGTACACGATGCTCGCCCCGGCGATCATCCTGTTCGCGCTGTTCATGGCGGCCCCCATTCTCTACACGGTTGTGCTGTCCTTCCAGACAGTCCGGGTGTCGGGGCTCGGACTCGGTCCGGCGGACAAGAAGCTGATCTTCGCCGGCCTCGACAACTACATCGCCGCGCTCAGCGACCCCGAGTTCGCCGGAAGCGTGCTCCGGGTCCTCGCATACGGCGCGATCCTCATCCCGGTGATGCTCGGCCTCGCCCTGCTGTTCGCCCTGCTCCTCGATTCCCGACGCTCCCGGGCCACCACATTCAGCCGGGTGTCGATCTTCCTGCCGTACGCGGTGCCCGCCGTGATCAGTTCACTGCTCTGGGGCTTCCTGTACCTGCCCGGGGTCAGCCCCATCGTCTACGTGCTCGACAAGCTGCACATCTCGGCGCCCAACATCCTGCAGCCGAATCTGATCATCTTCGCCGTCGCCAACATCGCTCTGTGGGGCGGGGTCGGCTTCAACATGATCGTGATCTACACCTCGCTCCGCGCGATTCCGTCCGACATCTACGAGGCGGCCCGCATCGACGGAGCGAGCGAGACCCAGATCGCCTGGCGGATCAAGGTGCCGATCATCATTCCGTCACTGATCATGACCGGGCTGTTCTCGATCATCGCAACGCTGCAGGTGTTCTCCGAACCCACCACCCTGCGGCCGTTGACCAACTCGCTCTCCACCAGCTGGACACCGCTGATGAAGGTGTACCGCGACGCGTTCATCCGCAACGACATCTACTCGGCGGCGGCGACGAGCGTCGTCATCGCTCTCGGCACATTCGCTCTCTCGTTCCTGTTCCTGCGAATCGTGCAGCGGCGGGCGTTCGGTCAGGAGGACTGATGACCACCGCATCTCTGCGACTTCCTGCGAGCGAGCGTCGGCGCACGCGCTCCCAGGGAGCCGAGCGCGCGAGTGCGGGCGCCACCGCGGTGCTCCTGCTCGGCGCGATCTACTGCCTGCTTCCGGTGTTCTGGGTGCTCACGGCATCCACGAAGAACGGCTCGGAGCTGTTCTCGACCTTCACCTTCGCGCCCAGCACCCACCTCTGGGACAACATCGTGGCTCTGACCGGCTACCGCGACGGCCTCTTCTGGCGATGGATGCTCAACACCGCGTTCTACGCGGGCGTCGGTGCGCTGCTCTCCACCTTCGTGTCCGCGCTCTCGGGCTACGTGCTCGCGAAGTTCACCTTCCCGGGCAAGGGTGTCGTCTTCACCGTGCTGCTGATGGGCGTTCTCGTTCCCGGGGTCATCCTCGCGATCCCGCAGTACTTCCTGTTGGCGCAGGTCGGGCTCACCAACACGTACTGGGCCGTGCTCCTGCCGCAGCTGATCAGTCCGTACGGGATTTATCTGGCGCGGATCTACGCCGCCGCCGCCGTGCCGACGGAGATCGTCGAAGCCGGTCGCACCGAAGGTGCAGGGGAGTTCCGCATCTTCCTTCGCCTGGCGCTGCCGATGATGGCGCCCGGGCTCGTGACGATCTTCCTGTTCCAGTTCGTCGCGATCTGGAACAACTTCATGCTCCCGTACATCATGCTCGGCGACGATCATCTCTTCCCGCTCACGGTCGGGCTCTCGGGATTGCTGAATCAGGGGGCGACGGTTCCCGCCCTGTACACGCTGGTTATTACGGGGGCGCTGCTGTCGATCATCCCGCTCGTCGTGCTGTTCCTCGTCCTGCAGCGGTTCTGGCGGGTCGACCTCGCCGCGGGCGCCGTCAAGGCGTGAGCCCCGACAACCCGCCGATCCGCGCCATACACTGCCGATATGGCTGCTGACCCGACCCGTCGTCGTCCGACGATCGACGACGTCGCGACCACAGCAGGCGTTTCTCGCGGGACCGTCTCCCGCGTGCTCAACGGGGGACACTGGGTGAGCCCGGATGCCCTCGCCGCCGTCACCGCCGCGATCAAGTCGCAGGGCTACCGCATCAACCCCCACGCCCGGAGTCTCGCCACCTCGCGGACACACTCGATCGCGTTCCTGCTCACCGAGCCGCACGACCTGCTCTTCGAGGATCCGAACTTCTCGATCCTGATGCGCGGAGCGGCGGATGCCCTCGCCGACAGCGATGACTCGCTCGTGCTGATCATGGCGGGCAACGCCGGGGAGCAACGCCGTGCCCTCGACTTCATCGGGGCGGGACACGTCGACGGCGTGCTGCTGGTGTCGTCGCACAGCGGGGGGCAGGGCTTCATCGCGTCGATCAACAAGCTCGGGATCCCGGCGATCGCCTCGGGGGTTCCGTTGGGCCTCGAGCGCCGCATGGGTTACGTGAGCGCCGACGACGAGGGAGGCGCCGCGCGGATGGTCGAGTACCTCCAGTCGACCGGCCGCCGACGGATCGCCACCATCGCTGGCCCGCAGGACACCTCGGGCGGCCAGCAGCGTCTTGCCGGCTATCGCACGGCGCTGGGTGAGGACTTCGATCCCGGTCTCGTCGAGGTGGGGGACTACGGACGTCGGAGCGGCGAACGCGCGATGTCTGCACTTCTCGCCCGGCATCCGGACATCGACGCCGTGTTCGCGGCGAACGATCGGATGGCGGCGGGCGCCGTCGCGGTTGCGCGGAGCGAGGGACTCCGCGTCCCCGACGATGTGGCCGTCGCGGGGTTCGACGACTCACCCGTCGCCGTGCAGACGACGCCGGCGCTGACGACGATGCGGCAGCCGTTCGACAGGATCAGCCGCGAGATGGTGCGACTGCTGCTCGAGGAGATCAACGGCGGTGGGTTCGCGTCCGTCGTCGTGCCGACGGAGCTGGTGAAGCGCGAATCCGCGTAGTGCGTCGCTAGATCTGGAAGAACCACTCCTCGGGAAGCACTCCGCGGTCCGGTCCGGCGGGGTGCGGGTCGCCGGGATCGGGAGCGACGGGCGCACCAGGTGCTTTCGCGCGCGGGCGGGCCGTCGCGGGCGCACCGACGAGCAGCGACCCGGGCGGAGCATCCCGAACCACGACTGCGGCGGCGCCGACCGCGGAGTCCGCGCCGATGGAGATCGGGCCGAGCACCGAAGCTCCGGTGCCGATCGTGACCCGATCGCCGATCATCGGATGCCGCCGCCCCGGCTTCTCGCTCACCCCGCCCAGCGTGACTCCGTGATAGAGCAGCACGTCGTCACCGACCACCGCCGTCTCGCCGATCACCACGCCCATGCCGTGATCGATGAAGACGCGACGGCCGAGCACGGCACCGGGATGGATCTCGACCCCCGTGCGCCGACGCGCCAGGTTGGACAGCATCCGGGCCGGCAGTCTCGCGCCACCGTTCCACCAGGAGTGCGCGACACGGTAATACCAGAGCGCGTGCACGCCGGGGTACGTGAGGAACACCTCGAGGCGCGACCGCGCGGCCGGATCGCGTCGCATTGCCGTCGCGAGGTCCTCGCGGACTCGCCCGAACACGTCAGCGAGCCATGTCAGCGAGCCACCTCAGCCGACGAGGTCTTCGTAGAGGACGGTCGACAGGTAGCGCTCGCCGAAGCTGGCGATGATCACGACGATCGTCTTGCCCGCGTTCTCGGGGCGCTTGGCGAGTTCCACCGCTGCGTAGACGGTGGCTCCTGACGAGATCCCGCCGGGGATGCCCTCCTCCACCCCGAGCCGACGCGCCATCGCGACCGACTGCTCGATGTTGACGTCGATGACCTCGTCGTAGACATTGCGGTCGAGGATCTCGGGGATGAAGTTCGGCCCGATCCCCTGGATCTTGTGCGCGCCGGCCGCGCCGCCGTTGAGCAGCGGCGACTCGAGCGGCTCGACCGCGACGACCCGCACGCTCGGCTTCTGCTGCTTGAGGTAGTTGCCCGTTCCGGTGAGTGTGCCGCCCGTGCCGACGCCCGCGACGAAGATGTCGACTGCGCCCTCGGTGTCCGCCCAGATCTCGGGGCCGGTGGTCGCGAAGTGGATCGCGGGGTTGGCCTCGTTCTCGAATTGCTTGGCCAGCACCGCCCCGGGGATGGATGCCGCGAGCTCCTCCGCCTTCTCGACCGCCGCGCGAATGCCGCCCGGCCCGGGGGTGAGCACCAACTCGGCCCCGTAGGCGCGCAGCAGCTGTCGACGCTCCATGCTCATCGTCTCGGGCATCGTCAGCACGACCTTGTAGCCGCGCGCCGCTCCGACCATCGCGAGCGCGATCCCCGTGTTGCCGCTGGTGGCTTCGACGATGGTGCCGCCGGGCGTCAATTCACCAGATTTCTCGGCCGCGTTCACGATCGCGATGCCGAGGCGATCCTTGACGCTCGAGGAGGGGTTGAAGAACTCGAGTTTCGCGAGCACGGTGGCGTCTGCGCCGTCCGTGACCGAGTTGAGCTTGACTAGCGGAGTGCCGCCGAATACCTGGGTGATGTCGTCGTAGATGCGCGCCATGGGGCGAGAGTACCGCGAGAACATGCGCCGTTGCCGCGTAATTTGGTGTCGGTGAGCACAGACCCCGTGACCAAACGCCGACCGCATCCCGAGACCCTTGCCGTGTCGGCCGGACGACCACCGGCCGAGCCGGATGCCCCGCTCAACGTCGCACCGACATTCGCCTCCACGTACACGGCGGGCGGCGATCTCGAGTACGGACGGTTCGGCAACCCCACCTGGAGCGCGTTCGAGGAGGCGCTCGGGGCCCTGGAAGGCGGCTCGTGCCGAGTGTTCGCCTCGGGACTGGCCGCGACGGCCGCCGTGCTCGATCAGGTGCCGACCGGCGGCACGGTCGTGGCGCTCGAGCACAGCTACCTCGGGACGCACACGCAGCTCGCCCGGCTCGAGGAGCGCGGCCTGCTCCGTCGTGTGCTGGTCGGCGCGCACGACCACGAGGCGATCCTCGCCGCGATTCGGCCCGCATCCATGGTCTGGATCGAGTCGCCGACGAACCCCGCTCTCGAGGTCGTCGACATCGCCGGGATCGCGCGGGCGGCGCACGCGGCCGGCGCAACGCTGGTCGTTGACAACACCTTCGCGACACCGATCCTGCAGCAGCCGCTCGATCTGGGTGCCGACATCGTCGTGCATTCCGCGACGAAGTTCATCTCCGGCCACAGCGACGTCGTGCTGGGCGCGGTCATCTCGCGTGACGTCGATGTGCTCGCCGCGGTGACCGGCTACCGCACGATCCAGGGCGCGACCCCGGGACCGATGGAGGTGTTCCTCGCCCTCCGCGGCCTGCGCACGCTGGCGCTCCGTGTCGAACGAGCGCAGTCGAACGCACAGCAAATCGTCGCGCGACTTGCCGACCATGCGGCCCTCGCCGACATCCGCTATCCCGGCTTCGGCGCGATCGTCTCGCTCGTGCTTCCGGATGCCGCGTCCGCCGACCGTTTCGTCGCCGGCGTCCGGCTTGCCCGGCATGCGACCAGCCTCGGTGGGGTGGAGACGACGCTGGAGCGCCGTCGCCGCTGGCCCGGCGAGGCGCCCACCATCCCCGAGGGCCTCGTGCGAGTCTCGGTGGGCATTGAGCACATCGACGACCTGTTCGACGATCTCAACGCGGCTCTCACCTCGTAGCCGCCGCGAGACGTTCGGCCAAGCCGTTCGGATAAACTGGGCTCCAGGAGCGGTGACGGAGGCGCACATGGCGGGGTTTGCGCGGTGGTTGTTCGGGCTCGCCGCGGACCAGCCCCTCGAGTATCGGCATCTGCGGCGCATCCGACACCGGATCTACACCACGGTCGCCACCCTCGAGGCCGAGGTCGTGCGCTCGGCCGAGCCGATCCCGTTCTCGGAGCTCGACCATTCGGCCTTCCGTCCGATCGAGACCGGCGCCGCCTTCGGGGAGACCCTCGAGTGCGCCTGGCTGCACATCCGGGGTGAGATCCCGGATGACGTCGACAACCCGGTCGTGCTGCTCGGGGTGCGCGGCGAGACCCTGATCCACCTTCCCGACGGTCGCGTGGTCGACACCACGAGCACCGTGTTCCTGCAGGGCGACCTGCCGCACAGCGGCGGCAAGTACCGGCCGCTCGAACACCTCGACACCTCGAGCGGGTCGGTGGATTTCTACGCGGATGTCGCGTACAACGGCTTCCTCCTCTATCCATACGGCAGCGGCATCTTCCACGGGGCGCGCGTCGCCACCCGCGATGAGGAGGTCCTCGCCCTCTACTACGACTACCTGGCCCTCGTCGTGCTTGCGGGGGCGACGGAGGATGCCGCCCTCGAGTCCGAACTCCGTGTGAGCCTGGCGGAGAGCTACGCGCGCTTCTCGGCCGACGACATGGCCGGGGCGCGTGAGTCCCTGCGCGGATCGCTTGCCGCGACATCCGACAGCGACTTCGTCTACTCAGCGATCGGGCACGGGCACCTCGACATGGCGTGGCTCTGGCCGCTGCGCGAGACGCACCGGAAGGCGGCACGCACATACACGCGCGCGCTGAACACGATCGAGCGCCGCGACGGCTACCTCTACGGGACGAGCCAGCCGCAGCAGATGTTCTGGATGAAGCACGAGCAGCCCGAGATCTTCGAGCGGCTGAAGGCAGCTGTCGCCGCGGGCCGCATCGAGCTTCAGGGCTCGTTCTGGGTCGAACCCGACACCAACCTCACCGGCGGCGAATCGCTGGTGAGGCAGGCGCTCGTCGGGCGGCGCTTCCTGCAGGAGGAGTTCGGGCTGAGCGACGAACAGCTGCGGCTCTGCTGGCTGCCCGACACTTTCGGCTACAACGGCAACCTGCCTC
Organism: Actinomycetota bacterium; assembly: GCA_030776385.1. Taxonomy (GTDB): domain Bacteria; phylum Actinomycetota; class Actinomycetes; order Actinomycetales; family Microbacteriaceae; genus Lysinimonas. The sequence continues at coordinate 8,671 of JALYHS010000163.1, read as the reverse complement.
AGATCCTGAAGAAGAGCGGGATGGACTGGTTCCAGACCATCAAACTCGCCTGGAACAAGATCAACGACTTCCCGCATCGCACCTTCCACTGGCAGGGGATCGACGGGTCGAGCGTGCTCGTGCACATGCCGCCGGAGGGCGACTACAACAGCCGGGCAGCCGCCGACAATCTGCTGAACGGTCTGAAGAAGTACCCGGAGCGTGAGCTGAACACCGCGCTGCTGGTCTACGGCTCGGGCGACGGCGGCGGCGGTCCGGGCGAGAGCCACCTCGAGCTGCTGGCGCGGGAGAAGAACCTGCGCGGCCTGCCTCGCGTCGAGTTCTCGACGGCCCGTGCGTTCTTCGAGGAACTCGAGACGCTCGACGTTCCGCACACCCACGTCGGGGAGCTCTACCTCGAAACGCACCAGGGCACGTACACGACCCAGGGCGCCATCAAGCGCGGCAACCGGGTGATCGAGCGCACGCTGCACAACGCCGAGGCGCTGGCCGTCATCGTCGGCGACGACAGCAGGGCGCGACTCGAGTCGCACTGGCGCGAGGTGCTGCTGAACCAGTTCCACGACATCCTGCCGGGGTCGTCGATCACCCGGGTCAACACGGAGGCGGTCGAGACCTACGCGCGGATCCAGGCCGACGTCGATGCGTACATCGGCGAACTCGTGGGACGGGTCTCGACCAGCTCGACCAGCGGGGTGGGGCGGGTCTCGACCAGCTCGACCGGCGGGGCCGCGCCGACCGCCGTCAACCTCACCTCGTTCCCGCGCCGGGAGCTCGTGAAGGTGGCCGACAGTTGGTACCGGGTGGATGTCGCCCCCTACGCCGCCGCGACCCTCACGCCCGCCGATCCGTCGCCCGAGCTCGGCTACACCGACGACACCCTCACCAACGGGCTGCTCACCCTCCGCTTCGGACCGAGCGGAGAGATCGTGTCGTGCCTGGATACCGCGGGCGCCGAACACTCGGCGGGCGGGCTCAATCGCCTCGTGCTTCACCAGGATCCGTACCAGTGGCCCTTCGACGCCTGGGACATCAAGCAGGACTATTTCACGACGACGCCCCGAACGCTGCGTGTCACCCGGGTCGAGAACTCCCGCGACGGCGCGACAGTCACCCGTCGTCAGCTCTACGCTTATCGCGCGTTCACGATCGAACAGCGGGTCGTGCTCGAGGCCGGCAGTGACGTCGTGCGGTTCGACACCGTCGTCGACTGGCATTCCACGCACCGGATGCTGCGGGCCGACTTCTTCCCGGCGCACTACGGCAGCACGGTGCGCTGCGAGATCCAGTTCGGGCACCTCGAACGCGTCACCACCGAGAACGACGCCGTCGAGCGCGCGCAGTTCGAGGTATGTGCCCACAAGTGGGTCGCCACGCAGGACGACTCCGGCGGATTCGCCCTGCTCAACGACTCCAAATACGGTCACCGGGCAAAGGACGGCCTGCTCAGCCTCAACCTGCTGCGGTCACCGACGTTCCCGGACAAGACGGCGGATCGCGGCATCCATCGCTTCAGCTACGCCTTCACGCCGTTCGCCACGGATGATCTGGCCAAGGTGGTGCGCGAGGGCTATCGCCTCAACAATCCGCTGCTGATCACCGAGGGTGCCTCGTTCGAGAGCGTGGCGTCGATCGACGAGGGGTCCGGTGTCGTCATCGAGACGATCAAGCCGGCCGAGAGCGGCACCGGTGTCGTGGTGAGGCTGTACGAGAGCCTCGGCAAGCGAACGACGACAGCGCTTCGAACCACTTGGGCAGGCGGATCGGCGCAGCTCACCGATCTGCTGGAACGACCGCTCGGCGCGGCCGACCTCGACCACCTCGAGTTCGGTCCATTCGAGATCGTCACCGTACTTCTGGAAGACAGCGCGATGAAGGGCTGACATGACCACCACCGAAGCACCAACGGGTCCCGCGGCCCCATCGGCGCGCGTTCCATCGCCCAGGACGCAGGGTGTCGCGATCGTGACGGCCGCGTTCGGGCAGAACATCATCCTGACCACGGTGACGACGTTCATCCTGGTGTACCTGATCCAGTACGCCCACATCAGCACCGGCGGGATCGCGGTCGTCACGGGCATTATCACGGTCGCGAAGATCGTGGATGCGGTCAGCGATCCCCTCGTCGGCAGCCTCATCGACCGAACCCGTACGCGCTGGGGCAAGCTCCGGCCCTACGTGCTGTTCTCGGCCGCGCCCGTCGCGATCCTGACCGCGCTCCTCTTCTCGGTGCCCGACACGAACGAGCCGACGAAGCTCGTCTTCTTCGGGGTCTGCTACCTGCTGTGGGGCATCGCATACTCGGCGTGCGACGTCCCCCTGTGGGGTCTCATCGGCTCGGCGTTCGGCGACAGCACGCAGCGCGCTGGCGTCGTCTCGAGGGTGCGCGCGTTCGGGGCCGTGTCGCTCGGTCTCGCGACCCTCGGCATGCCGCTGTTCGCCTTCGCCTTGAGCTTCTCGAAGGACACCACGGCCCGCGGTTGGTCCTTCGCCGTGCTCATCTCAGCGGTCGCCGGCATGAGCCTGTACCTGCTCGCGTTCTTCTTCGTGCGAGAGAAGCCGATCGCCGTCGCGAAGGCGCGTCTCAGCTTCCGCCAGCTGTTCAGCACGCTGTTCCACAACACGCCCCTGCTGATGGTGCTGCTCGGCTCGATCCTCGGCTTCGGCCGATTCATCGTGCAGGCGGGCGGCGCGGTGTTCGTCGTGATCGCGTACAAGCAGCCGAACTACTTCACCTTCATCGGGGCCGCCATCATCCTCGGGCTGGTCATCGCCTCGTTCCTCACTCCCCTGCTGCTGCGGCGCACCACCGGCAAGCGCCTCGCCATTGCGAGCTCGCTCATCGCCGGAGTGCTCTACCTGGTGATGTTCTTTGCCGGCTTCCAGAGCCTGGCCGTTGTGATGGTGTTCATCTTCCTGACCGGTCTGACGCTCGGCGTCTTCTTCGTGGTGCAGGCGACGATGATCGCGGATGCCGTCGACGACGTGGAGCAGCGCACCGGGGTCCGTAACGACGGAATCTCCTTCGCCACGCTTACCTTCGTCTCGAAGCTGATGACCGCGGTGGCCGTGCTCGTGTTCGGCCTTTTCATCGTCGCGGCCGGTTACCAGGAGGGGGTGCGCATCACCCCCGCCATCCAGCAGACGGTCTGGCTGTCGATCACGATCGTCCCGGCGATCAGCTGCTTGGTGTCCGCGGTGCCGTTCATGTTCTATCGTCTGGGTGGACCGATTCGGGGTCTCGCCGCATCGCCGACAGCGGCTCCGCAGGAGCGGTGACTCGGCCGGAGTCGAGCCACCGCCCCGTGAGTGAGGCGGCGGGCCGCCCCCGTCAGGCCTGAGCGATCAACCGGGCAGCCGGCTTCGTCGAGCGCCCTCTCACCACAGCCGACAACGAGACGGCCCCCGGGCCGACCAGCGCGACTCCCAGCAGGGCGACGAGAAGCACCAGATCGAACTCCCAGCCACCTCGAGGCGTCTCGGTGAAGAACCCGTGACTCCAGTTGAAGAGGGCGATCGCCATGACCATGTCGATCGCGAGGGCGATCGCGGCCAGTCGAGAAAGAATTCCCAGCACCAGGGCGATCCCACCGCCGAACTCGATCACCCCCACCACGACCGCCCACATCATCGCGGGGCTGGCGCCGAGGGAACCGAAGAATCCCGCTGTACCCCCGATTCCGCCACCCCCGAAAGCTCCGAAGAGCTTCTGCGAGCCGTGGAGGAGAAAGACCGCCCCCAGTGCCACGCGCAGAAGGAAGATCCCGAGGTTTCCTCCCCGTTGGAGGGAGGATGCGTGCCACGCCGCGGGGGCGGCGGGGGCGGCCGGAGCGGCCGGGCTGGCGAGGGTGTCCGAACGAGTCATAGCTTCATTGCTCCTTGGTTGTCGGTGTGCTTCGGCAAGCGACGTCAGCGGCGCAGCCGGTTGCGCCAGGATCGACGCGATGTTGGCGTTCGAGGGCGGTCCCCCCGAACGCCAACGAGACCGCGAAGGCAGACGACGGCACACAGGAAACAAGGGACAGCTTCCGGTGCGACGCGACTGCGACGCGGAGTTTCGAGGTCGGGAAAAGTCAGCGCGCGAAACGAATCAGCGCGCTGAGGCCACGGTCGGGTGGGGAATCGCTCTCGTCGTGAACTCAGTCACGCGGGCGATCAGCATGTCAACGGCGCTTTTTTCGCGTTGCCGTCAAGCGCTGCCAGATCGTCGAACCGATCACGGGTACGGCTTCCATGCGCTCAAAGTAGTGGGGAGTTCGCAACAAGTCAAGAGAAATGAAACTCGCTTTTATTCTGTGAAAGTTATAGCGCTGTGGGTCCACGCTGGACCGCGGCAGGGGAGACGGCTGATCGGAGCGTCGCCGCCCGCCGCGCGATCTCGATCCGCTCGCCCTCGGGGATTCGCGCGAGGTTCTTCACCTGCAGCGCCATCCGCGGATGCCGAGCGAAGCGCTCCTCGTGGCGCGACAGAAAGTCCCAGTACAGCGTCGTGAACGGACAGGCATCCTCGCCCACGCGCTGCTCCGGCCGGAAGCGGCACGACCGGCAGTGGTTGCTCATGCGGTCGATGTACTTGCCGGTCGCGACGTACGGCTTGCTCGCCATGAACCCGCCGTCCGCGAACTGGCTCATGCCCAGAACGTTGGGAAGCTCGACCCACTCGACAGCGTCGACATACACGGCCAGGTACCACTCGTGCACCTGCCTCGGGTCGACGCCGAGCAGCTGCGCGTACAGACCCGTGACCATGAGTCGCTGGATGTGGTGGGCGTAGCCGTACTCGAGGGTTTGACCGATCGCATCCCGGAGGCAGGCCAGCTCGGTCTCACCCGTCCAAAACCAGTCGGGCAGCGGCTCGTTCGCGTCCAGGGCGTTGCCGCTCGCGTAGTCGGGCATCCTCGTCCAGTAGATGCCGCGGACGTACTCGCGCCAGCCGATGATCTGGCGCACGTACCCTTCGGCCGCCTCGATCGGGACATTCCCCGAGCGCCATGCATCCTCAACGCGGGCGACGACCTCACGCGGATCGAGCAACTTCAGGTTGAGCGCGGCGCTGACGAGCGAGTGGTACAGCCACGGTTCGGCCGACCACATCGCGTCCTGCCAGTGTCCGAAGTCGGCGAGACGCTCCTCGACGAAACGGTCGAGCGCCACCAGAGCGTCAGCGCGGGTCACTGGCCAGCCGAAGCGGTCGAGGGAGCCCGGATGCTCGGCGAAGCGATCCTGGACCAGCTCGATCACCGCGCGGGTGATCCCATCCGGCTCGAACCGGGCGGGCGGGGGGACGAGGCCCGGACCGTCGGAGCCGAACGAGCGACGGTTCTCGGAGTCGAAGTTCCACGCCCCGCCTGCGGGCCTGCCGTCATCCATCAGGATGCCGCTCCGACGACGCTGCTCGCGATAGAAGTTCTCCATCCGGATGCCGCGTCTGCCTGCCGCATGCTCGGCGAACTCGGCGGTCGAGCAGAGGAAGTGGCGGTCGGCACGCTCATCGAGCGGAACCCCCGTGGACGCGATCGCGGTGCGCAGGTCCTCGCGGATCCGCCACTCGCCGGGTTCCACGAGCACGACGGACTCCGGGCCGTGGCGCGTGATCGCGGCGATCAGTTCGGCGGCGAGTTCGGCTGCGGTACCCGGCTCGTCCAAGGCGCGGTAGTCGATGCGGAGACCCTCTTCCGTCAACTCCGCCGCGAAGTGACGCATCGCGGCGAGGAACATCGTGATCCGGGGCTTGCTCACCCAGACCTTCGTTGATTCCTCGGCCGCTTCGGCCATCCAGACAACGTCCCGGTGCGGATCGAAATCGTCGAAGGCGGCCGAGCTGCGGTCGAGCTGGTCCCCCAGCACGACCACGAGCCGGCGGACGTCGTTCACGCGTCGCTCACGAGGCTGCGCTCGAACGTCGGCGGCGACATCCGTCGCTGCAGTAGCGCACCTCGTCCCAGTTCCTCGCCCAGGCCTTGCGCCACGTCATGGTGCGTCCGCAGACGGCGCAGGTCTTGCTCGGCAACGCGGATTTGTTGCCCTTGAAATCGCGCCGGTCCGTGCCCACGGTTCTACGCTAAGCCGACTCCCGCCAGACCACGGAAGTTGGCAGGAGAGTGCCAAGTTCGGGCACGTCCTCACCGCGGAGTTGCGCGAGCACGCACTGTGCGACCGTGCGTTTGTGCGTCCGGTACCCCGGAGACTCGGCTGCCAGCTAGCTCTTCCAGACCGTCTTGACGTTGCAGAACTCCCGGATGCCTTCCGCAGCGAGCTCGCGGCCGAACCCCGAGGCTTTGATTCCACCGAACGGCAGTTCCGGGTACGACACAGTCATTCCGTTGACGAACACCGCACCCGCCTGCAGTTCGCGGACGAAGTAGTCCTCCTCCGCGTCGTCGTCGGTCCACACCGCAGAGCTGAGCCCGAAGGTCGTCTGATTCGCGACGCGGATGGCCTCCTCGCGGTCAGCCACCCGGTAGAGGGACGCCACCGGCCCGAAGGCCTCCTCCATGATGATCCGCATGTCGTCGGTGAGCCCGGCCAACAGCGTCGGCGGGTAGAACCACCCGGGGCCGTCGATGGTCGAGCCGCCCGCCAGGACGGTCGCGCCTTTGGCGATCGCGTCGTCGACGAGTTCGGCCAGGTCGTCGCGACCCGACGCGGTGGCGAGGGGTCCGACATCCGTCGACGCGTCCATCGGGTCACCGACCACCAGGGCGCTCATCTTGGCGGCGAAGAGGTCCGCGAAGGCATCGTAGACGTCGGTGTGCACCAGGAACCGCTTCGCCGCGATGCACGACTGACCGTTGTTCGCGACGCGCGCCTTCACCGCCGTGGTCGCCGCCGCCTCGAGGTCGGCACTCGGCATGATGATGAATGGATCGGAGCCGCCGAGCTCCATCACGCTCTTCTTGATCTGGTCTCCGGCGATCGCTGCCACCGAGCGCCCGGCTGGCTCGGATCCGGTCAGCGTCACCGCCATGACGCGCGTGTCCTCGATCACGGCTTGCACCGCGCCCGACCCGATGAGCAGCGCACGGAATGATCCGATCGGGAATCCCCCGCGCTCGAAGAGCGTGTCGAGGTAGAGGGCGGACTGCGGCACGTTCGAGGCGTGTTTGAGCACCCCGGTGTTCCCCGCCATTAGGGCGGGTGCCGCGAAGCGGATGACCTGCCAGAGCGGGTAGTTCCAGGGCATCACCGCCAGCACGACGCCGAGCGGCTGGTAACGGGAGTACGCGCGCGACGCGCCGACATCGGCGGGATCGGCGAGCGGTTCGTCCGCCAGGAATCCCGCGGCGTGCTCGGCGTAGAACCGCATGTTCTTCGCGCACTTCAGCGCCTCGGCCTTCGACTGGGCGAGTGGCTTCCCCATCTCCAGGGTGAGCAGCGCGGCGAGTTCGTCGGCCTCCGCCTCGATGATCGCGGCGGAAGCCCGCATCCAGTCCGCCCGCGTCGCGAAGGTGGTCGAACGCAGCGCCTCGAACGCGGACTGGGCCTCGCCGATCCGCCTGTCGATCTCCACCGCGTCGTGGGGGGCGAACTCCCGAACGGTCTCGCCGGTGGCGGGATTGATGGTCGCGATGGCCATGGTGCTCCTTGTCAGTGAGTGATCGTGGGCGCCGGTCCTCGCGCGCTCGCACCCAGATACAGGCGCGCCACTTCGGGGTCGTCGAGCAAAGACTGGCCGGTTCCGGTGAGGGCGACTCGACCCGCCTCCAGAACCGCGGCCTTGTGGGCGACGGCGAGTCCGGATCGCGCGTTCTGTTCCACCAGAAGAACCGTTCGGCCGTCGGCCGCGAGGCTCGAGATGCTGGCGAACACCGAGGTGCGGGACTTGGGGTCCAGTCCGATCGACGGCTCATCGAGCAGGATCAGCGAGGGGTCGAGCATCAGCGATCGCGCGAGCTCAACCTGCTTCTGCTCGCCTCCCGAGAGCGAGCCGGCTGCGGCTCCGCGTCGTCTCGCGACGATCGGGAACATCTCGGACACCTGGTCCATGCGGGTCTTGATGAGGTTCGCATCCTTCAGGATGAAGGCGCCCATCACCACGTTCTCCCAGACCGACATGGCGGGGAACAGGCTGCGGTCCTGCGGAACGTGCACGATGCCACGGTCGAGCCTCTGACGCGAAGTGAGCTTGCCGATGTCCTCGCCGGCGAAGGTCACGGTGCCGTCGCGGTGCGGAAGAAGCCCGCTGATCGTCTTCAGCACCGTGGACTTGCCCGCACCGTTCGGACCGATCAGGCAGATGATCTCGCCCCGGGTGGCGCTGAGGTTGACGCCCTTGAGGATCAGCCCGGCCCCGTACCCGGCGGTCACCGAATCCAGGACGAGCAGCGCCTCGGGGGTTTCGGATTCATGAGCCAAGGTACGCCTCCAGGACGAGCGGGTCGGTCTGCACCTGTTCGGGCGATCCGAAGGCGATCGGAGCGCCCTGATCGAGCACGATCACCGGATCGCACAGTCGCATCACGAGTTGCATGTCGTGCTCCACGACGAGGAAGGTCACGCCCTCGGCGTGGCGCTGGCGGATGTGCTGCTCCATCGTGTCGATCATCACCGGGTTGACTCCCGCCGTCGGCTCATCGAGCAGCACGAGGACCGGGTCGCTCATCAGCACCGCGGCGAACTCGAGCAGCTTGCGCTGGCCGTACGAGAGCTCGCCCGCGCTGAGCTGCGCCAG
>JALYHS010000162.1 GCA_030776385.1 Actinomycetota bacterium | reverse complement strand
GGCGAGGACCGATCAACGTCGGCAGGATGCGAGCCGGCGTACTCCCGCAGCGCACGAAGTCCGATGGGGTCGCTGTGCGGGAGGTTGTCTGCATAAAACAGTCCCTCCTCGAGGATGCAGAGGCGGCCGCCAGACGCGTAATAGCCGAACCGCCAGGACCCGAACGTGAGTGCTTGAGCCGGATCGATGGTGGTCTCGGTGTCGAACACAAGGACCGGACCGGTCGTCTCGACTCCGCGCCGCGCTGGCGTTGGATGCTTTCGGGTCCGTTTAGGTGTCGCCTCCGAAGCCTCGGGTTTGACCAGAGGAGACCAGGCGCGTGTATGGATTGCGGTGTGGAGGACGTTCGGCCGAGCCGGGTCGTTGTGAGTCATCACGCGCGGGCATTCGCTCGGAGGTTCCAGGTGGGGAGCAGTTCGTCCATGTCAAGTCCAGCAGCGACGAGGCGGCGTTGATGCTCGTCGAGCCATCGAGCGCACTCCGCAAACGTCGCTGCGAGATATGCCAGGAAGATGCCGACTCCGGCAAGGATCGCGGATACGCGATCAAGTCCGTTCGGACCGTCCGAGTAGCGGTTCGGGACTCCCGCGGCTTTGAGTGCTGCCGTCTGTCGTCGGTGGCAGTTGGAGCAGAGAACGACAGTCATCGCATGGTCGTTGATGCGGTTGGCGACATGGTGGCCGTCGAGGCGATCGAGCACATCCGGATCAGCTTCGCCGCATAGTTGGCACGCGGTGTTGCCGATCCTGTCGCGGCGGCGTCGTTCTCGCGCGGCGGCGCGGACGGGGTCAGGTTCCAACATGCGTTCTTCTCTTTCCTGGGGCGGTCAGGCGGTCTGGGGATAGATCTGCTCGTACCGGAGCTCACCGATGAAGTAGCGGACGGTCAACTCGTCTGCGTCGGTGAGCAAGGTGTAGGTGCGCAGGACGCTGCTGCCCTGCGGGTAGCCGCGAACGGTCGCTCCGGCGAAGTCGGCCAGGTTCGTGCCGCCTGGCTGACCGGACGGGCGCCAGGGGCTTTTGCCTGCGAGCATGTTCTTCACAGCGTTGTCGTAGGTGCCGATCCGTGAGCGCTCGCGCGGGTCTGGGATTGCCAGTACCTGGAGTCCGTGGGTCGTGATCACACGCATCGGTCTCGTGCGGAGTCTCAGGTACTCCGCGAAGCGGTCGACGTCTCGAACAGCTCGCTCGGGTCGTTCGGGTGTCGCCTTGTGACCACGTGCGGTTTGCAGCGAGGCCCCGGCGGCGTAGCTCTCCGGGGTGACACCTGCGCGTTCGAGGCGACGGCGGTATGTCGGCGTGAGGTCTGCCCACCGGCGTCGATCGCTCATGACCAGTCATCGCCCCTGAGCCAGGCTTCCTCGCGCTCCTCAGCTCGAAGCGTCCGCAGGTCTCGCTCAACGAGCAGTTGCGCTCTTGCGGTGGAGGCATCGGCGTTCCGGCAGGCCCGGAACAGCAACTCGACGGCCCTTGACGCGTTCTGATGGTCGCGGAATGCGGATGAGTCCTTGGCAGAGAAGACGGCCCATAGGCCCTGCTGCAGGTGGGTGGTGCAGAGGTACTCCAAGAGCGGGATCCCGCCGCTGGCCTCAACGTGCCTGGCCCAGTTCTCACGCACATAGGGCAGCAGTGGCGCTACCGCGCCCTCAAGACGTTCCTCGAGTTGGGCGGCGACCCATGCCTGAGCGTGCTTGAGGAGGGCCGCACCATCTGCACTCTCGGCAAGCGCTGCTTCGACTGCGTGCAGCGCGATTCGAATTGAACGGGGGTCCACCGTCTCGTCGGACGTGGGTGTTGTGGTGGTCATTTGCTTGCTTCCTCTCTGCGCGCGGCGCGCGGCGTCCCTCATGGTCTGATGTGTGCGCGCGTGGCCGCCGGAGTGGATTGGTACCTTGCTCGCCAGCGCAGAGGGGCGTCGGGATGCCGAGAAACGATGAGCGCGGTTCCGCGGAGGTGCGGCGACTCTTCGCCCAGGTCGATGGCCAACCGACCGGGCCTAGAGGCGCCCTTCTCGACGGCGACCGTCTGACAGACGCCGGCCGCAGGACTCAACGCAACCTCTCCGAATGGAAGACACGTGGTGTCCTCCCCGCCATCAAGTCGGGTGCAGCGCCAGTCGATCGCTGGGCGCCCTACCTCGCGGCACTCCTCGATGCCCGGGCGAGCGGCTGGGGCTTGGCTCGTGGCGTCCTGCACGTGCTTGCCCTCGGGGTCGACTGTCCAACATCCGCAGTCCGCTATGCCCTCGAGCAGCTCTTCGAGATCGAGACGGAGCCGGGCAATGGAACGGCGGTGGCAGAAGCACCCATGCTCGTGATCGATGTAAATGGTCGGACGAGCGAAGAACTCGATCAGATCGACACCGTCGACCATCTCGCTGCGGCGGTCTGGCCGCTCGTGGAACGCATGCAGCGGGATAGTGACGCCCAAGCTGTGGCGCTTCGCGGAATACGCGACGCGCTCGAGAGCAGCTCGTTCCACGACGCCGCAGCGGATCAGTCCTTCGAGAGCAAGGTGAACGAGTTGCTCGGGAGGATTGTGCAACCACACCTGCCCGCAAGCACAGAGGGCGAATGGGTTGAGCAAACGTCCTGGTCTGGCCCAGATTTCAAGTCAGCCATGGCGTTGATTAGGTATAATTTGGAAGGTGTGGAAGACCTGGCAGATCATCAGCACGGCGCGGCAACAGCCACGCTTCGTCAACTTCCTCAATTCGTTCCCGCGCTTGAACTCCTGTGGACAGAGCCCGGCATCACGAAGCCCTACGTCCACACGGTCCGTGCCGTGTTCGACGAGTTCTTCGGGGTCCAAGGCGACGACAGCCACGCCGCGGAGATTCAGGCTGACCTCTTCACGGTCATAGCCAGCGCAATTGCAGCCCTCAACAAGAGTCCCTCCGCGCTCGGGTGAACCGGATGTGCACACGGTCATCAAAGCTGTCGCTCACATCTATCGGGCACAGGCCTACAAGTTCGCGATCATCGTGGACGGTTACGGCGTAAGCCTCACCGTCGACCGCGGCCACCTCACGATCCGTGACGGCATCGGAACCCTCCGACGAACTCGCAAACTGACCCGCTCGCAGCGGACCGTGAAGCGGATCGTCATTCTCGGTGAGGCTGGCACCCTCTCCCTCGCCGCGGTCCGCTGGTGCACTGACACCGGCATCACCTTGGTGCAACTCGACTCCGCCGGCCGGACCCTCCTGGCAACTGTCGGAGACACGCCTCGGGAAGCACGGCTCCGCCGTGCTCATGCGCTGTCGACGACTTCGCCGACAGGACTGCAGGTCGCTCAATATCTCGTCGGACTGAAGATCTCGGGTCACGCATTCAATCTCACCGGCCGTTTCCACACTGAGGGTCAGGACACAGCGTCGCGGCTGCACGACCTTGCAATAGATATCCCTGCAACTGCGTCCATCGTCGAACTCCGCGATCTTGAAGCACGCGCCGCGAACTTGTACTTCGGGGTATGGGCGCGGACTATCTCGGTGACGTTCGCCACGCGTGATGCGGCCCGAGTGCCGGAGCACTGGCGGACCGGCAACCCGCGGACCCCACGGCACCAGAAATACGCGCGGCGCCGGGCGTCAGATCCCGTCAATGCGCTCCTGAACTATGCGTACAAACTCGCGGAGATCGAGTGCCGGATCGCGTGCATCGCTGTCGGATTGGACCCGACCTCGGCGTGATGCATGCCGACATCAAGCACCGGTCCTCCATGGCCCTCGACCTACTCGAAGCGGCGCGCCCTGAGGTGGAGCGCACAGTCCTCGACCTGATCGACGCACGTCACTTCCGAGCGCCGACACCGAGCTCGCCGGCCGGTTCAGCGGCGGAGGCGAGCAACCGCTCCTGGGGAGGAGCGGATCGTCACTCCGTGGCGATGCTCACGACCTTGGGCGCCCGCACGACGACCCGCGCGATGCGCTTCGATCCCAGTGACCGCTTCACGACGTCGGACGACGTCGCGAGCCGCTCCAGGTCCTCCGCCGTGATCTTCGGCGACACCTCGAGCTTCGCGCGCACCTTGCCGTCGACCTGCACGATCGCAGTGACCGAGTCCTCCACCAGCAGGGTCGCGTCGGGCTTCCTGAAGCCCTGCAGGGCGACCGACGGCGGATAGCCCAGGCGGTCCCACATCTCCTCGGCGGTGTACGGCGCGAAGAGGCTGAGCGCCACCGCGATCGTCTCGACCGCCTCCCGGACGGCGCCGTCGGCGGCACCGGGTCCGCTGTCGATCGCCTTCCTGGTCACGTTGACCAGCTCCATGATCCTGGCGATCATCACGTTGAACTTGAACGTCTCGGCCAGGCCGGGGACGTCGGCGAGGAAGCGGTGCGTCTGCCGACGCAGCGACTCGTCGCCGCTCGCCCACACCACGTCGGGCGGGCTGGAGACGTCGGTCGCGAGGCGCAGCGCACGGTTCAGGAACTTCACCTGGCCGCCCGGACGCACGTCCTCCCAGTCGATCGTGTCCTCGGGCGGACCCGCGAACGCCATCGTCAGCCGGATGGCGTCGACGCCGTACCGCGCGAGCTCGTCGGACAGGCTCACCCCGCCGCGGCTCTTGGACATCTTCGCCCCGCCGGACAGCACCATGCCCTGGTTCAGCAGGGCGCTGAACGGCTCGGTGAACCGCACGTGTCCCAGGTCGAACAGCACCTTGGTGACGAACCGCGCGTACAGCAGATGCAGGATCGCGTGCTCGACACCGCCGACGTACTGGTCGACGGGCGCCCACTTGTCGGCCTCCGCGGGATCGAACGCCCGGGTGTCGTCGTTCGGCGACAGGAACCGCAGGAAGTACCACGAGCTGTCGACGAAGGTGTCCATCGTGTCGGCGTCGCGCTTCGCGGGGGTGCCGTCGATCGGGCTGGGCACGTTCACCCAGTCGGTCGCGGCTCCCAGCGGCGAGGTGCCCTTCGGCTTCAGATCGAGGCCCTCGGTGCTCGGCAGGCGCACGGGCAGGTCCTCGACCGGGACCGGGATCTCGGTGCCGTCCGCCGCGTGGATGATCGGGATGGGAGTGCCCCAGAACCGCTGCCGGGAGATCAACCAGTCGCGCAGCCGGTAGCTCTTGGCGGCACGACCGGTGCCGGACGCCTCCAGCTCCTTGATGATCCTCTCGATCGCGCGGTTCTTGGACAGGCCGTCGAGGCTGCCCGAGTTGACGAGCCGTCCCTCGCCCGCGAGCGCGATCCCCGTCACCGCGGGATCGACCGACTCGATCTCGGGCAGCGCACCGTCCGGCGGGATGACCGGGATCATGCCGGTCACCGGCTGGAACGTGTCCACGACGATCTTGACCGGCAGATCGAAGGCGCGGGCGAAGTCGAGATCGCGCTGGTCGTGCGCAGGCACGGCCATGATCGCGCCGGTGCCGTAGTCGGACAGCACGTAGTCGGCCGCCCAGATCGGCAGCCGCTCGCCGTTCACCGGGTTGATCGCGAAGCGGCCGAGGAAGACCCCGGTCTTGGCGCGGTCGGTGTTCAGGCGCTCCACCTCGGTCGTCGACTGCACGCGCGTGAGGTACGCCGCGAACGGCTCCGCGACGTCGGCCGGCTGCCCGGCGATCAACTCGGCCGCCAGGTCGGAGTCGGGGGCGACGACCATGTAGGTCGCGCCGTGCAGGGTGTCGGGGCGAGTGGTGAAGACGGTGATGGGCTCGTCGCGGCCCTCGACCACGAAGTCCACCTGGGCGCCGTTGCTTCGGCCGATCCAGTTGCGCTGCATCGCGATGACCTTGGACGGCCAGGTCCCCTCGAGCTGCTTCAGGTCGTCGAGGAGCCGGTCGGCGTACTCCGTGATGCGGAAGTACCACTGCGTCAGCTTCTTCTTCTCCACGACGGCGCCGGACCGGTCGCTCGTGCCGTCGGGCAGCACCTGCTCGTTCGCGAGCACCGTCTGGTCCACCGGATCCCAGTTGACCCAGCTGTCCTTGCGGTAGGCGAGCCCCTTCTTGTAGAGCTCGAGGAACAGCCACTGGTTCCACTTGTAGTACTCGGGATCCGAGGTGTGGAGCTCCCGGCTCCAGTCGAAGCTCACCGCGTAGCGCTCGAACGACGCCTTCTGCTGGGCGATGTTCGAGTACGTCCACTCCCTCGGGTCGGAGCCGCGTTTGATCGCGGCGTTCTCCGCGGGCAGACCGAACGAGTCCCAGCCGATCGGGTGCAGCACGTTGAAGCCGCGCTGACGCCAGTACCGCGCCGTGATGTCACCGAAGGCGAACGCCTCCGCATGACCCATGTGGAGGTCGCCCGAGGGGTACGGGAACATGTCGAGGATGTACTTCCGCGGCCGCTTGTCGGCGGGATCGTCGGTGCGGAAGAAGTCCCCGTCCCGCCACACGGGCAGCCATTTCTCCTGCAGCTGCGCGGGGGTCGGCAGCTCGTCAGCGGTCGGCTCGGGCATCGAGGATCCTCAGTGTCTTCAAGCAGGAGCCCGGCGCAGGTCAGGCAATGAACAGCCTCCAACTGTAGAGGTCGGTGCCCGGCCCCTCGCGTCGCCGACGATCCGCCGTCGCACCCGGGCGACGACGTACGCTGACCCGGACGACGAAGGAGCGCCACCTGGACGTCTGGCTGACCGCTCTGATGGAGGGCATTGCGCGTCTCGGCGACTGGCGATACGCCGTCGCCTTCGTCGGCATGTTCTGCGAGACGAGCCTGTTCATCGGCCTGATCGTCCCGGGCGACTCGATCGTGCTGTTCACCGCGACGGCCGGGCGTGGGGCGGGTGACTGGCTGCTGCTCGTGCTCGCCGTCGTGGCCGGCTCCCTCGCGGGCGAGACGCTCGGTTTCGTCATCGGTCGGTTCTTCGGTCCTCGACTGCGTGCCAGCCGACTGGGGAGGCGGATCGGCGAGCGCCACATGGTGCGGGCCGAGCGCTGGCTCGAGCGCCGCGGCGGCGTCGCGATCCTGCTCAGCCGGTTCCTGCCGGTGATGCACGCCCTCATCCCGGTGACGGTCGGCGCGAGCACGTACCCGTACCGGCGGTTCATCGCCTGGACCGCCCCGGCGTGCGTGGCATGGGCGGCGTTGTACGTCTCCGTCGGCCAGGCGGCCGGTTCGAGCTATCGAGCGCTGGCCAGGGACATGCGTTTCGCGGGCTGGCTGGTCCTCGGCGGTGTCGCGCTCTTCCTTCTGGTCGCGTGGCTCGGCAGGAAACTCCTCCACCGGATCGAGCGGCCCTAGCACGACGTCGCGCTGTACCCGTGGCCTCGCGCGGTACGGATGCGT
>JALYHS010000161.1 GCA_030776385.1 Actinomycetota bacterium | reverse complement strand
TCTCCTGCCCCGGTTGGGTGTGCTTCTCGAGCTTTCGGGTGAGCTCGGTTCGGTCGAGTGGTTCGGCCGAGGCCCCGGCGAGGCGTATTCCGATACGCAGCGAGCCGGCCGGATCGGGCGGTTCGCTGCGACCGTGGATGAACTCCAGACCCCGTACGTCTTCCCGCAGGAGAACGGCAACCGTGCGGACGTGCGCTGGGTCGAGCTTCGTGATCCGACGGGAGCGGGCATCCGAGTGGTCGGCGAGTCGACCGTCAACTTCACGGCGCGTCGCTGGACGACGGCGGATCTTGATGCCGCCGCTCACACGAGCGAACTCGTGGCGCGTGATCGTGTCTGGCTCGACCTGGACCTCGCTCAGGAGGGCGTCGGGACAGCATCCTGTGGGCCCGCAACACTGCCGGAGTACGAGCTTCACGTATCGCCCGGTCGGTTCTCGATGAGATTCGAGGAGGTCGGTTCTCGCACCGAGATCAGGTGATCGGCGCCCCCGTCGAGCCGCGAAGCTCCAACTTCGGCAGGAACACCTCGTCGGGATCTGGCGTCTCACGTCGCACGAGCGCGCGCATGCGCTGCCAGGCATGTGCCCCGAGGTCGGTGTGCGAGATCGACGCCGTCGTCAGGGGGGGAGTGGTGAAGCGCGCAAACGGGATGTCGTCGAACCCGGTGACCGAGATGTCGTCAGGGACGACCACGCCGAGTTCGACGAGTCCGTTGAGAAGCCCGACGGCCAGCAGATCGTTGTACGCGAGCGCGGCTGTCGCGCGTGTCGCGCGGGTGGCCCCGGCGGCAGCGAGGCCGTCGTCGCTGGATACTCCGCCGGTGATCCGGATGACATCGACGCCGTCGAAACGCCTCTCGAACTCGTCGAGCGCCTGCAGTCGATGCTGGTTCGAGACGCTGGTAGCAGGGCCTTCCAGGTACACGAACCGACGGTGTCCCAGCCCATGCAGGTACTCGGTGAGCTCTCGGATTCCCGACTGGTAGTCGACCGTCAGCGACGGTGCGTCGATCAGGGGGCTCAGCCGGTTGACCAGTACGAGTGGATGCAGCGATTCGGCGAGCCCGATCAGGTCCGCTTCCGGCATGCGCGGTGCGCACAAGACGATCGCATCGCATCTTCTGCGGATCTCGCTCACCAGCAGCGGCTCGTCACTGGTCGACTCCGCCGAGTCGGCGACCAGGACGCGATAACCGTCCTTGGCGGCCGCCTTGCTCAACCCCGAGAGGATCGCCTGGAACGCCGGATTCGCGAGATCGGGGCAGACGAAGGCAATGGCGTTGGTCTGCCCGAGGGCAAAGCTCCGCGCCAGGTGGTTCGGCGTGTACGACAACTCCGCGGCGGAGGAGCGCACCCGTTCCGCCACCTCCGGTACTCCGAGGAATCGCCCGTTCATGACGCGCGAGACCGTGGCGGGCGACACGCCAGCATGCTGTGCCACCTCGGCGATCGTCGAGGCGCGTTGCCGACCTGACACGTGGTGGTCCCTTCGCTGGCCTGTCACGGAACACGATGACGGCTCCGACGAGGTACGCCGCAAAGCGGAATCGGGTATCCTCGGTGAAAGCGCTTTCTCCGGGTATGAGAGTAGCGCGCAACCAGCGAGGAGTTGACGTGAGCGGGGTCGGTGGTTCCCGATGAAAGCGATCGTGACCGGCGGTGCCGGGCGCTTGGGCCGCAGCGTGGTGGTGGCCCTCGCGGGGGCCGGGCACGACGTGCTTTCGCTGGACCGTGTCGCGGTCGAGGGACTACCCGCTCGGCAGTTCGCCGTCGAACTGCTGGATCCCCTCGCGACCCGCCAGCTCTTCCTCGACGAACGTCCCGACGCCGTTGTGCACCTCGCGGCCATCTCGGTGCCCTTCAGTCGCCCCGATCCGGAGATCTTCGGGACCAACACCGGCCTGACGGTCTCCATCCTGGAGGCCAGCCTCGCCAGCGGGGTCGGCGCGCTGCTGATCGCGAGCAGCCCCACAGTGATCGGTTATGGAACACCAGGTTGGGAGCCGGACTACCTGCCTCTGGACGAGGCGCACCCGACTGCGCCCGGGAACGCATACGCGCTCTCGAAGGCGGCCGTCGAGCACCTCGTCAGGATGGCGGCCGTCAGCGACGGCGACCGATTGAGAATCGGCGCTTTTCGGCCGTGCTACATCATTGCGCCCGAAGAATGGCAGGGAGCAGCAACGCAGCAGGGTCACACCGTGCACGAGCGCCTGGCTGACCCGTCGCTGTCTGCCGTCGCCTTGTTCAACTACCTCGACGCGCGCGACGCGGGCGATTTCGTGGTCCGGTGGCTTGAGCGAGCGGACGAGATTCCCAACGGGTCGATCTTCTTCGTGGCGGCGTCCGATTCCCTGATACGCGAGTCGGTGTCCGTCGCGACCGCCCGGCTCGTCCCGGGCGCCGCGTCGGCGGCCGCGATGCTCGAACCGACGGCGCCGATCTTCAGCACAGGGCTCGCAGAACGCCTACTCGCATGGCGGGCTCGTCGCACGTGGCGTACCGAACTTCGGGACGCGGTCGCCGAGAGCGAGGCCGAGAGTGTTTGAGCTGCCGGTCACCGATGGAGTGCTGTTCTTCCCGGTCACGCCCTTCGACGATCGGGATCGGGTGGCGCGCGATGTCCTCGAGCATCACGTGTCCGACGGCGTGAGCCACTCCCCAGG
>JALYHS010000160.1 GCA_030776385.1 Actinomycetota bacterium | reverse complement strand
TTCGACAAGCGGGCGCTCGCCCTGGTGAAGCGGTCGCTCCCGAAGGGAACCGCACCGATGACGGCGGAGCAGTTCCGCCTCCGCGTCGAGGACGGCCTGGCCGATGAGATCCACCGGATGCTGGACGAGCACGTCGTTTCGGCGCCCGAGGACATCGACCTCTGCCTCATCCTCGGGGCCGGCTGGCCCTTCCAAATGGGTGGAGCGACCCCGTACCTCGACCGAGTCGGCGCGAGCCAGCGCGTGTTCGGCGGCACGTTCCACCAGCCGTTGATCGTCGGAGTCGCCTAGCCCCGCGCGCCGAGTGGTGACGCTAGTGCGTCGGGGAGATGGTCTCGTCGGCGGCGAGGTTGTCAGCGGCGAGCTCGTGCTCGGAGGTGTCTGGAGCGGCGGGACGACGCACGAAGAACGCGAGCACCAGAGCGCCGAGTGACACGATCGCTCCGACCAGGAACGCCAGCCGCACACCGGTCGCGATCGATGCGGCACTGCCGAGGCCCGAGTCGTGACCGTTTGCCGTTCCGATCGCCAGGAAAGCGATGAAGATCGCCGTGCCCGCCGCCCCGGCTACCTGCTGAATGGTCGCAAGAGTCGCGCTTCCGTAGGAGTACAGCTGCGGCGGCAGGGCCCCCAGGGCCGACGTGAAGAGCGGCGTGAACAGGAAAGCCAGGCCCAGACTCAAGGCGAGATATGCGACGATGATCAGCCAGACCGGGGTCGACGTGCTGAGCATGGTGAATGACCAGAAGACCGCGCTGACGACCGCGGCACCGGGGATCACCAGCGGAGTGGGCCCGTACCTGTCGTAGAGCCGGCCGACCAGGGGCCCCATCAGCCCCATGAGCAGGCCGCCCGGGAGCAGGGTCAGACCGATGACCACCGTGCTCTGGTGCAGCACGTTCTGCATGTACAGGGGCAGAACGATCACCGTTCCGAAGAGCGCGACCATACTGACGGCGAGCATCGTCATCGACATGGTGAAGGTGCGGGAGGTGAAGGTGCGCAGGTCGAGCAGGGCCGAGTCAGTTCGTTGGAGCCGCAGCTGGCGCAGGACGAAGACCACGAGGAAGACGGCGCCGACAGTCAGAGGGATCCACGACGGGAGTGCTGACGTTCCCTCGGCGGCCTGGCCGAGTGTGCTGAGTCCATAGACGAGACCGCTGAACGCGATCGCGGAGACGATCACCGACAGCACGTCGAGGGGCGCCTTGCGCGGCTCCGAGACGTTGGGGACACGCAGGATGCCGACCACCAGCATCGCGGCGGCGATCGGCAGCATCACCCAGAAGAGTCCGCGCCACTGAACGAGCGGAAGCAGGAATCCCGAGATCGTCGGCCCGACGGCAGGAGCCACCGACATCACGATCGAGATCCGCCCCATCATCCGCCCGAGCGACTGCGGTGGCACCAGCGACATGATCGTCGTCATCATGAGGGGCATCATGATGGCCGTGCCCGAGGCCTGCACGATGCGTCCGAGGAGCAACACCCCGAAGCCGGGAGCCGTGGCCGCGACCAGGGTCCCCACGGTGAACAGACTCATGGCCGTGATGAACACCGGTCGCGTGTTCAGGCGCTGCAGGAGCCATCCGGTGATCGGGATCACCACCGCCATGGTCAGCGCGAAGCCGGTCGACAACCATTGCCCGAGGGTCGGGGGGATGTGCAGGTCGGTATCGATGTCCGTGAGGGCGACACTGAGGAAGGTCTCGTTCAGGAATACCACGAAGACCGCGGCGAGCAGCAGCGCGATCGCGACGCGCGACCGCGAATCGAGCCGTCCCTCCGCGTAAGCGGATGAGTCGGGGGCGAGAGTCTGGGTCATGGTTCCTCCGGAGGATCCAGCGGTGGCCGGACGGACGTGACGCTCACGACATCGGGAAGCGCAGTTGTTTACAGTGTCCACATCGTAGCGCAGACGTCCGACATCGCACACGATGAACAGCCTGCTCAAGGTGAAAAGCCGGTGACGAGTCGGGGTATTCCCGAGTCGTCACCGGCCTTCTCCTAGGGCAGTCAGCGGTTGACGGCGCTCATATCCGCGTAGCGGTCGCCGCTCGGCGCCGGCAGAGCGCTCAGCGTCGCGAGTTGCTCAGCGGTGAGGACCAGGGCATCCGCTGCGACGTTCTCCTCGAGTCGGCTGACGCGCTTCGTTCCCGGGATCGGGGCGATCCCCTCCCCCTGTGCGACGATCCACGCGAGGGCGACCTGCGCCGGGGTGGCGCCTGCCTCACTCGCGACAGCCTGGACGGCATCCACGATCTTGAGATTCTCGGCCAGGTTCTCGCCCTCGAAGCGAGGATTGTTGCGTCGGAAGTCGCTCGCGTCGAGCGTGTCGATCGAGCGGATCGCGCCGGTGAGGAAGCCCCGGCCGAGCGGCGAATACGGAACGAAGCCGATGCCCAGCTCGCGCAGGAGCGGGAGCAATTCGGCTTCGGGGTCGCGGCTCCACAACGAGTACTCCGTCTGGATGGCGGTCACCGGATGCACGGCATGCGCCCGGCGGATCGTCTCGACCGCCGCCTCCGACAGCCCGTAGCCGCGGATCTTGCCCTCCGCGATGAACTGGGCGAAGGCTCCGACGGTCTCCTCGACGGGAACCATCGGATCCATCCGGTGCTGGTAGTACAGATCGATGTGATCGGTACCGAGCCGCTTCAGCGAACCCTCCACCGCGATCCGTAGGTTCTCGGGACGGCCGTCGTAGCCGTACGAGTCGTCGTCGAGGTGCTTGATCGTGCCGCCCTTGGTGGCGAGCACGACCGAGTCGCGGTCGGCACCGAGGGCTCTGCCGAGCAGTTCCTCGTTCACGTACGGCCCGTACATCTCGGCCGTGTCAAAGAAGGTGACGCCGAGCTCGAGGGCGCGGCGAATGGTGCGGATCGACTCGTCGTCGTCCGTTCCCGCGCCCGAGTAGAACGCGGACATCCCCATGGTGCCGAGGCCGAGTCTGGAGACCTCGAGGGAGCCGAGAGTGGTGTGTTTCATGTGGTGTCGAACCTTTCGTAGCTGGAGATCTTGTAATCGATGGCAGCGAGACTGCGCTGCACCTCCGCGAGCTGATCGAGCACGCGGCCGCGGTGCTCGATCAAGAGTGCGAGGCGCTCAGGGGTGGTGTGCTCGCCCTCGCGCGCCAACACGGCATAGCGGCGGATGTCGCGGATCGGCATCCCCGTCGAGCGCAGCTTGGTGATGAAGGTGAGCCAGGTCGCGGCGGTTGGAGGGTAGCGGCGATGCGAACTGGAGGCCCGGTCGGGATCCTGGAGCAGCAGCCCCTCCTGCTCGTAATACCGCAGGGTGGAGGTGGTGAGCCCGGTCTCGGCGGCCATGTCCGAGATGGACATGGCGTTGTCGGTGATGGTCATTTCCCCACCGTAGAACTTCAAGTGCGCTCGAAGTCAAACGTCACAGTGACCAGGCACGGCTGAAGCGGCTGGGAACCCTAAAGCTCCTGCGCCTCGACGCGATCGTCGGCGTCCTCTGGCAGCGGTCGAGCCACCGGGATTCGCTGGCCGAGCACCTGCGAGACGATGTCGCGAGCGATCTGCTGGTCGGTGAGACCGACATCGGCGAGGATCTCCTCCCGGGATGCCTGCGGGATGAACTCGTCGGGAAGTCCCAGCTCGTCCACCGCCGTATCGACGCCGGCCGCCCGCAGTTCCTGCCGGATGCGCGTGCCGATGCCACCGACCCGGATGCCGTCCTCGATCGTCACCACGAGACGATGCTGAGCGGCCAGTTCGATGATGCTCGGCGAGACCGGGATCACCCAGCGCGGGTCGATCACGGTCGCCCCGATGCCCTGGGCCGCGAGACGCTCGGCCACCTGCAGAGCGAGCTTCGCCATCGGGCCGACGGCCACGATGAGCACGTCACGGTGGGGCGCCTCGCGCAGCACGTCGACGCCGTCGGCGGTGCGTCGCGTCGCCTCGAACTCATTGCCGACGCTCCCCTTCGAGAATCGCAGCACGGTCGGTGCGTCGTTGACGGCGACCGCCTCGGCCAGCTCCTCCCGCAATCGTTCGGCGTCGCGGGGGGCGGCGATCCGGATGCCCGGTACGGCCTGCAGGATCGCCAGATCCCACATGCCGTGATGGCTCGGTCCGTCGGGGCCGGTGACTCCTGCGCGGTCGAGCACGAAGGTGACGCCTGCCTGGTGAAGCGCGACATCCATCAGAACCTGATCGAACGCGCGGTTCACGAAGGTGGCGTAGAGCGCGACGACGGGATGCAGTCCACCGAAGGCGAGACCGGCGGCGCTGGTGACGGCGTGCTGCTCGGCGATCCCGACATCGAAGACCCGGTCCGGGTACTTCTCGGCGAAGCGGTACAGGCCGGTCGGGCGCAGCATCGCCGCGGTGATTCCGACGATCTTGGGGTCGCGATCGGCGAGATGGACGATCTCGTCGGCGAAGACCGAGGTCCAGGATGGGCGGCTCGCGTGCTCGATCGGCTCGCCGGTCTCGGGGTCGATCTGCCCGACGGCGTGGAACCGGTCAGCGACATCCGCGACCGCCGGCTCGTAGCCGTGGCCCTTCTCGGTGATCACGTGCACGATGACCGGGGCCTCGTAGTTCTTGGCCTGTTTCAGCGCCTCTTCGACCGCCTGCTGATCGTGCCCATGAATCGGACCGATGTATTTGATGTCCAGGTTGGAGTAGAGCGCCTCGTTGTTGCTGAAACGCGAGAGGAATCCGTGCATGGCGCCGCGAGTGCCGCGGTAGATCGCTCGGCCCGGAGCACCAAAGCGACCGAACAAGCGCTCGCTGCTCCGATACAGATCGCGGTAGCCGCGACGGGTGCGCACGGTGTTGAGGAACCGTGCCATGCCGCCGATCGTGGGCGCGTACGAGCGGCCGTTGTCGTTGACGACGATCACGAGGCGACGGTTGTTGTCGTCACTGATGTTGTTGAGCGCTTCCCAGGTCATCCCGCCGGTCAGGGCGCCGTCACCGACCACCGCCACTACGTAGCGGTCGTTCTGGCCGGTCATGGTGAAGGCGCGCGAGATGCCATCCGCCCAGCTGAGCGAACTGGATGCATGCGAGCTCTCTACTATGTCGTGGATCGACTCGGAGCGCTGCGGGTATCCGGCCAGGCCGCCCTTCATGCGGAGCCGGGAGAAGTCGTGGCGGCCCGTCAACAGCTTGTGCACGTAGCTCTGGTGCCCGGTGTCGAACACGATCGCGTCGTGGGGCGAGTCGAAGACCCGGTGGATGGCCATCGTCAACTCGACGACACCGAGGTTCGGCCCGAGGTGTCCGCCGGTCTTCGAGACTTCGGAGATCAGGAAGGTGCGGATCTCTTCCGCAAGCTGCGTGAGCTGCTCCCGGGTGAGCCCATCCAGGTCCCTCGGACCGTGAATCCCCTCAAGCAACGTCATGTTCCGAGCCTAACCGGGTCGGGCGGATTCGGCCGAGGCTGGCGCGGCGCGGGTCAACTCGCTAAGGTCTTGATCTCGTCCCGCCGCCGCGCGTGAAGGAGCTCAGACCAGGCTCCTCAGCACGTACTGGAGGATGCCGCCGTTGCGGTAGTAGTCCGCCTCGCCGGGTGTGTCGATGCGCACCACCGCGTCGAACTCGATCGGAGCCTTGCCCTGGCCGGAGTTGTCACTGGCCGTGGCCGTCACGCGCACGGTCTTCGGGGTCGATCCCTCGTTCAGCGCGGTGATCCCTGAGATGCTGACGACCTCCGTGCCGTCGAGACCCAGACTGTCGGCCGTC
>JALYHS010000159.1 GCA_030776385.1 Actinomycetota bacterium | reverse complement strand
ATCCATGACTGCTCGGACCCGGTGTACGCGCCGGTGCCTCCCGCCGAGTATTCGTCGGTGAATCCGCCGATGCCGTGCCCGAACTCGTGGGCGAGCACGGTCCAGTCGACTCCCATCGGCACGACGGCCCGGCCGCCGCCACCGCAGCCGCCGTAGTGGGGGTTGTTCAACACGATGAGCACCTCGTTGGCGTCCGGAACCCAGGTGTTGATCGCGTTCTGGATGGCGGTCTCGGTGTTCGCGGTCCCCTCCAGCCAGCAGTGTGCCCACGATCCGCTGAACACATAGCCGAGCGCGGTGTTGTGGATCGTCTGCGACGAGACGGTGTCATCGGAGGGGTCTGAGGGGGTGCCGTGCTCGTCGTAGGTCTTCGTACTGACGCCAGAATCGACCGACTCCAGATTCACCCGGTAGATGTTGTACGCCGACGCATCCTCGGAGAAGTAGTCGTGGCCGAAGACACCGGCAATCAGCTTCTCGTCGACCCACGTGTTGTATGCGGCCTGGTCGGCGGCGGCGAATCCGTCGCCCAGGACGACGATGTTGCGCTTTGTGCCGGGTGCTCCCGCATTGCGCAGGACGGTCATGCTGTCAGCCATCTGCTCTCTCCCTTGCGACTCGATCGATCAGCCGAAGCCGACGACCATGCTTCGCCGTCGACAACACGGGGAGGAGGCTCCATTGCGCGTTGGTGATACATCCGGCCGCCATATCCCGAGGAGAAGCCGTGATCGTCGGCCGGTCCCCGGGTCCGCCTGCAACAATGGGATCATGCCGAACACGACGCAGACCACCGTCCTCCCGTTCAAGGTCGCCGACCTCTCCCTCGCCGAAGCGGGTCGCCACCAGCTCCGTCTCGCCGAACACGAGATGCCGGGCCTGATGGCTCTGCGCGAGGAGTTCGGCCCCAGCCAGCCGCTGAAGGGCGCACGCATCGCCGGATCGCTGCACATGACCGTGCAGACCGCGGTGCTCATCGAGACTCTCGTGGCGCTCGGCGCCGAGGTGCGCTGGGCCAGCTGCAACATCTTCTCCACCCAGGATGACGCGGCCGCAGCGGTCGCCGTCGGTCCGAGCGGCACGGTCGATCACCCCGCTGGCGTGCCGGTCTTCGCCTGGAAGGGCGAGACGCTCGAGGAGTACTGGTGGTGCACCGAGCAGATCTTCGACTGGAGTTCCGCCGCGGGATACGACGGAGGCTTCGACGGCCCGAACCTGATCCTGGATGACGGCGGCGACGCTACCATGCTCGTCCACACCGGTCGCCAGTACGAGCTGGCCGGCTCCGTGCCCGCCACCGCCGCCGACGCCAGCCACGAGTGGAGCGTCGTGCTCGACGTGCTCCGCCGCTCGCTCACGGAGAGCAGCGACCGGTGGACGAAGGCGGCCGCCGGCATCCTGGGCGTCACCGAGGAAACAACAACCGGTGTGCACCGTCTCTACGAGTTGGCTCAGCGCGGCGAGCTGCTGTTCCCCGCGATCAACGTCAACGACTCGGTCACCAAGTCGAAGTTCGACAACGTCTACGGCATCCGTCACTCGCTGCCGGACGGACTGAACCGCGCCACCGATGTGCTCATCGGCGGCAAGGTGGCCTTCGTCGCCGGCTACGGGGATGTCGGCAAGGGCGCCGCAGAGGCCCTCCGCGGTCAGGGTGCGCGCGTCATCGTGAGCGAGATCGACCCGATCAACGCCCTGCAGGCCGCCATGGACGGCTACCAGGTCGCCCGCATGGAGAGCGTCCTCGGCGACATCGACATCCTGATCACGACCACCGGCAACAAGGACGTCATCACCCTCGACCACCTGCTCGGCCTCAAGCACCTGGCCGTTGTCGCGAACGTCGGCCACTTCGACAACGAGATCGACATGGCCGGCCTCGAAGGTCTCGCCGGCGCGATGAAGGTCGAGATCAAGCCGCAGGTGCACGAGTGGCGCCTGCCGACCGGTCGAAGCATCCTCGTGCTCAGCGAAGGTCGCCTGATGAACCTCGGTAACGCGACGGGCCACCCCTCGTTCGTGATGAGCAACTCGTTCACGAACCAGGTGCTGGCTCAACTCGAGCTGTTCACGAACCTCGAGGCGTACCCGATCGGCGTGTACGTGCTGCCGAAGAAGCTCGACGAGAAGGTCGCGCGACTGCATCTCGACGCCCTCGGCGTGGAGCTCACCGAGCTGTCACCGGAGCAGGCGAGCTATATCGGTGTGCCAGTGGACGGCCCGTACAAGCCCGACCACTACCGCTACTAGGCCGGTCAGCGGGTCCGCCCGCCACGTCGTCTGGACTCATTCTCCGGGTTTGTCCTAGGTGCGTGTATCACCTGGCTCTTGCCCTGCTCCTCGGAGTGTGATGAGAATGCAGACCATGGAGGACGGCGACTCACTTCAGGTCCGGACTGATTCGTCGACGAGTGACTCGGCGAGCCGCTCGACGGGCGACCCCGCCGCGCTGTGGACCCGCGCCACAGACGCCTTCCTCGCCTGGAGGCGGGACGACGCGAGCGGCGTGGATGAGCTCGTCCGAACGATGACTCCCGTTCTCTGGAATGTCGTGCGCGCATACGGTCTCACCCAGGACCTCGCGCAGGACGTCATCCAGTCCACCTGGCTCATTCTTATCCGCCGCGCCGACACCATCGCAGACCCGCACGCCGTTGCCGCTTGGCTCACGACGACAGCGAGACGTGAGGCGTGGCGGGCTGCGAGTGGGGGGACTCGCAGCATCACGGTCTCCGACGACGACCTCGAGTACCTGTCCGAGAACTCGCCGTCTGCGGAGCAGCAGGCGGTCGCCGACGACGCTGACTCGCTGCTCTGGGCGTGCGTGCACACCCTCTCCGAGCGATGCCAGCGACTGCTGCGCGTCGTCGCATTCGACGAGCGGCCGGACTACGCGCGCGTCGCGGAAGAGCTGTCGATGCCCGTCGGCAGCATCGGCCCCACCCGGGGGCGATGTCTGGCGAAGCTCCGGGCGGTCCTGACGCTGAAGGGTGGAGTGGCATGAACAAGCCGATGACGGCAGCCGACGACAACCGGGAGCTCTTCGCGCGGCTGCGACGTATGTGGACCGCACGCGATCCGATGCCGCCTGGACTCGTCGACGACATCCTCGTGCGTCTGGGTACCGAGGACCTGAGCTCCGATCTCGCGCTCCTGACCCTGGTGGCGGAGTCGGACGGTCTGGTGGGGGTTCGCGGAGCCTCAGACAATCACACCTTCGAGTTCTCCGACGGTGACACCACACTCCTGCTGCGCGTCAGCGGCGCCGGCGCGGGCACCCGCCGTGTGGACGGATGGCTCGCGCCCGCCTCCCGCGCGACGATCCATCTTGATGGCGCGTCGGGCGAGAAGACGACTGAGGCGGATGCTGACGGGCGGTTCGCCTTCGCCGACATTCCCGAGGGGCGGGTGCGCATCTGGTTCGATCGCCTCGGGACCGATGCCGACCGCGAGAGCGGGACGCGGGCCTTCACCACACTGGAGTTCGAACTGTAGGGGAGTCGCACATGAGCACGCTCGGTGAGCCGTCGGACGCGAAGCTGAGCCAACGGGAGCCGGATCGTCGCACGCCGGACGGTCGGCAGACGCGCTGGCAGAGCCAGCTCGGGATCCCGCGCAACCGGGGGACGCTGTTGCTCCCCGATTCGACGCAGAAGGGCGTGTACCCGACCAGCTACGTCGCGCACCGACTTCTGCTGTCGACGCTCGCGGACGCCGAGCGGAATCAGAAGCTGTTGGCCGAGGTGGCCGAGCGATTCGGCTGGAGCATCCAGCGCGACGAGACGTTCCCCGAGGTGCGCGTGCCGGAGTCGGAGGACGCTCGCTCGGACCGTCGCCGGCGCCTGCCGTGGGCGACCGGTCCGCTCGGTTTGCTGAGGGTCACGCTGGTCGCGCGAGACGGAGCTCCCGATCCCGATGCCTGGAAGGTGCTGCAAGCCGCGCGCGCCGAGCGCCGAGCCGACGAGGGGGAGCCCCTGTTCGGTGTCTCGCTCGAGCACATCCTGACGGTCGGCGTGGGGGCGAACCCGTTCCACTCGACGAACCCGTTCCACTCCACGAATCCCTTCCACTCCACGAACCCCTTCCACTCCACCAACCCATTCGCGGTGAACGGGGCCGGACCGGAGGACGCGTACGCCGAGCCCGGGAGCGGCGGGCTGCAGCCGATCGCCTTCGCCGGACTTCCGCCCACTCGAGCCGATGACACGCAGCGCGGGGGCCGGCGCCGCGCGGTGGTGGGGACCCTCGACACCGGATGCGGCATCCATCCCTGGCTGGATGCGGTGGTCACGAAGGGCTGGACCCTGCCGGCCCCGATCGTCGGCTACGCCACCGCCGCAACCGATCCTGAGCTTCATCCTGACCAGACAGGCGAACTCGACGGCGTGATGGATGAGGTGTCCGGCCACGGCACCTTCATTTCGGGGCTGATCCATCAGACCGCCCCCGACGCCGACATCATCGCGTGGCGCGTCGTGGACTCGGATGGCACGGTCGTGGAATCCGACCTGGTCACCGCGCTGCATGGCATCGCGGCGCTGATCGACAAGGCGGCGCGTGGTGAGTCGGATGGCGTCGGACTCGATGTGCTGAGCCTGTCGATGGGGTACTACCACGAGACCCCACAGGACATCGCCTTCGATCCCACGATGTACGAGATCCTCGCCGCAATGGGCCGCAACGGAACGATCGTGGTCGTCTCGGCGGGCAACGACGCGACCACCCGGCCCTCCTTCCCGGCGGCTTTCGCGCCCTGGGACGACGGAACGACCTGGCTGCCGCTCGATCCGGAGTCGGTGCCGATCGTCTCGGTCGGCGCACTGAACCCGAATCGCACCACGGTCGCGCTGTTCAGCAACAGCGGCGCCTGGGTGCGCAGCTATCAGCTCGGTGCCGCGGTGATGAGCACGCTGCCGGTCGGGTTCCAGGGCGGATGGCAGCCTGCGGCCGCCGTCGATGCCGCCGGGCATCGCCGCGCCTCGATCGACCCCGACGACTTCACGGGCGGTTTCGCGGTCTGGAGCGGCACCTCGTTCGCGGCTCCGATCATGGCGGGGAAGCTCGCGGCTTGCGTCGACGAGCTCATGGCCGCGGGCGGCACACCGGGGTTCGAGCTCGGCTGGGCTGCGGTGGAGAAGGAGACCCCACTGCGGCCATAATCGCAGCATGCTCTCGGCGTCCGTGCTGTACCAGCGCGGGGTGGACTTCGGCAACGCGGGTCGGCACGCGGCCGCCCGTCGAGCGCTCGCCGTCGCGGCGGAGCGTTCCGACGACCCCGATCTGTCTGCGCGGATCACCGGGACGGTCGCATACCTCGAGTCGGAGACCGGCGACTCCGAGCTGGGTCTCGAACTCTGCCAAGCCGCGAGGGAAACCCCGGGGATCTCGGTGCACACCCGGGCGATCCTCACCAGCCAGCTCGGGCTGATCGCGATGCGGCGCGGGGACGGCGATGCCGCGATCTCCTGGTTGGGCGCCGCGATCGCCGCCTTAGGTTCCGACCCGAACCGACTCGGGGTGGCGAGCCTGAACCGGGGGGACGTCTTCCTCCAGCGCGGCGAGGTGACCCGAGCAGAGGCGGACTTCGACGTCGCGGCCCGCGCGTTCCTCGAGTCCGGCGAGTCGGTCGAATACGCCAAGGCGCGCCACAACCAGGGCTACGCGGCACTTCTGGCCGGGGACATCATCGGCGCGCTCCACCTCATGGACGACGCGCGGCCGGTGCTTGCCCAGCTCTCGCCGGTGGCGCTCGCCGTGTGCGACCAGGACCGAGCCGAGGTCCTCCTCGCTGCCGGGATGACCAGCGAGGCCGCCGTGCTGCTTGCCGGTGTGGCCCGGATCTACGGCTCGCGTCGCCTGCGGCAGGCGCAGGCCGAGGCGGAGCTGCTTCTCGCGCGGCTCCTCACGCTCGAGGAGCAGCGTGCCGCAGCGACCCTTG
>JALYHS010000158.1 GCA_030776385.1 Actinomycetota bacterium | reverse complement strand
GGCGTGTTCCCGTCTCCCGGGCGGTCAGTGCGACGACGTCCTCGATTTCGAGGATGGTCAGGGCCGGTTTGAAGATTTTTCCGACGGCCGTGGCCGGAAGTTCGGCCAGGATGTGCACGGCCTTCGGGTGCGCGGCACGCTCTCCGATGCGACCCCGGGCGAATTCCAGAATCGCATCTGCGTCGACCGCCGCGCCCGGCTTGAGTTGCACGTAGGCGACGGGCACCTCCCCGGAGTGCTTGTCCGGCCTGCCGACGGCGGCCGCGAGGGCGACCTGGGGATGCGCGTAGAGCGCCTGCTCGATCGTCGCGGGGTCGATGTTGTGACCCCCACGGATGATGAGCTCCTTCTTCCGGCCGGTGAGCCAGAAGTAGCCATCACCGTCCTGTCGAGCGAGGTCCCCTGTGTTCAGCCAACGAACCTCGTCGTGGTCTACCCACACACCGTCGTTATGTCTCGAGTCTCGATATCCGGCGAAAACGTTCGGCCCGCTGAGGAGAATCGTGCCGATCTCATCGGTGTGGGCCAGACGCACGAACGTGCCTTCCGCATCGAGAATCGCCGTGGCCATTCGTTGGTACGGCAGACGGATTCCAATCGATCCGATGCGCGGTTCCGCGAGCGGCGGATTGACGCTCGAGACGCAGGCAGCCTCCGTGAGCCCGTAGGCCTCGAGGATGCGAATCCCGGTGAGTGCCTGAAAATGGTTGAAGAGCTCTTCCGGCATCGGCGCGGCTCCGCACATTCCGAACTGAACACTGGAGATGTCGGTGGCACCGATCGGCTGCTGCATCAATGTCGAATAGACCGTCGGGACCCCGGAGAACGCAGCGATTTTGTAGTGCGCAACGATCTTCCAGAACATCGCCAAAAGGCCATCCCCGCGGTATCCCTGTGGTGTGCCCATCACGATGTGGGCGCCCTGCGACCATGGTGCGAGACCCGTAACGAGCTGGCCATTGACGTGAAACAGCGGAAGTCCGCAAAAGACCGCCTTCCGAGGAACAAAGACTCCCGCGACAAAGGACTGCATCGCCCAAGCGTCGAAGACCTCGGAGGAGTGAGTTCGCTGGGCGATCTTCGGCAGCCCGGTGGTCCCGCCGGTACAGAAATAGGACGCGACATCGCGAGCGCCGGGCGGGGTGAAATCGAGCCGGTCAGGATTGGCGTGCGCCAGCTCGCGCTCGAACCGGAGAACACGAACACCGGGTGAGGAGCGGCGACCCAATCTCGCAAACACCCCCGCAACAAATCGGGAGATGCCTGTGGCGTATGGAGCGACGCTCACGGTCAGAATCCCCTGGAGGCCCGGAAGATCGTGCGCGGCGGCGGCCACCTTCTGCCACACATCCGAACCGGGCGTCGGGGCCAGGGTGACGATCCAGCGAACGTTGCCCCCACTCAGAAGCCGTCGAATGTCATTGGAGTCCAGGAGCGGGTTGATCGCAAATGCGATCCCGGCAGCCTCCGCACCCCAGATCACCAGGTGTGTCTCCGGAAGGTTGGGCAACAGGAAGGCGACGACATCATCACGTTGTATTCCCAGGCGCCTGAACGTGTTCGCCGCGCGGTGGATTCCTCGGAGCAGCTCGCGGTGAGTCCACACGGTGGGCCGCTTGTAGTCGCTAGTTCGCAGGAAGAACGACAGGGCCGGCGCATCCGGTGCAATCTCGGTGCCCGCCTTCAACATCGCGTATGTGCTGTTGGGCAGATTCCGCTCGGCGAGCGGGATCTGCTCCATTCGCTGAATATCAGCAATCGAGGCGATGCCTCCTGTTCCGACGCCCTCGTCGAACTCTGTTGTGCTCATCGCGCCATCTCCTCCTTGAGTGGACCTCGGTCGCGTCACCCGCCGGCGACGCCTTGTTCTTCGTTCGGGATCAGCGCGCGTATCTGACGATCGTGCGTTGGGTGCCCGCATTGATTTCCCCGTCTGAGGAATGCACCGACGCCTCGACGACGTCGCCATCGTGCAGGTAGTTCGGATTCTTCGACTGGGTCCGGAAGAACGCCCGCCACTTGGCCGCGGGGGGCAGCAGCGAGCCCAGAACCTCGATGGGCTTCGACGGAGCTTTGAGCGCGGTTCCGCCCGGTGTTCCGGTGAGAATGAGGTCCCCGACCTCGAGGTTCTGAAAGCGGGACAGAGTCTGGAGTGCGTCGACGGGTGGATAGATCATGTCCGAACCGTCGGAGTCCTGACGCACCTGACCATTGACGGAGAGACTGAGTCGAAGCTGGTCGAACCGCCCCAACTCGGCCAGATCCAACAGCACAAGGGCCGGCCCCGTCGGCGTGAATGTCGGGTAGGACTTCGACTCGTAGAACTGCGTCTTGGGCAGCTGGACGTCTCGTGCCGACACATCATTCGTGACCACGATTCCCGCGATGAACTCGGTCCAGTTCGCCTCAGTGATCGCGGTACCGACAGGCACTGGCGCTCCCACAACGAGCCCGATCTCAACCTCGTAGTCGAGGAACTTCACGTGAGGCGGCTTGACGATCTCGTCGACGGGACCGGCAATCGATCCGGAGGCTTTCCGGAAGAACGTCAAAGGAATCGTCTCGGGGTTCATTCCGGAATCACGAACGTGTGTCACGTAGTTGGTCATTTGTGCCACCACTCGGCACGGTGTGGTGATCGGGGAGAGCAGCCGGAGCGCGCTCACTTGCGTCAGATTGTTCGTCGATAGCGCGGCGAGAAGAGCATCTTCCAAAACAGGGCGATCCTCGAGCAGCTGCCGCGTGGAACCTGCGGGAAGGTCGAGACGAACGGCTTCGGTGAGGGTCGAGTCCGTCGCTGCCCACCAGCCGCCCGAAGTCCGGAGGATATGGCGGCTCATGTGCTTGGCACCTTGAGAAGGCCCTGCAGGCGCCGCAGGTCGAACTCGTTGTCGCTTCGGCTCAGCGTGACGATGATGTCCCGGAGCATCTGGAGGGATTCGCGGCTCGCTCCGATGCCCAGGAAGTCGGCCGTGGCGCGCGGGCCCCACTGCGACAGGCCGGATGCGCTCATTGCCGCCCAGCCGGGATCGATGCTGGTGTCGAAGAGGTCTCCATCGGCGTAGTGCTCGACGAGGAAGCCGTCGGGGTCCCGCCAGTAGTCGAAGATCTGACTGCCTTGGATATGACGTCCAATACCCCAGGAGCGGCCGTAACCGCGGTCGAGAAGGTAGTCGCCGCCCGCGGCGATCGCGTCGATATCTGCCACCTCGTATGCGGAATGCACGTACTTGTTCGAGGGACCAAGAGTCATCGCGAGCGTGTGGTGATCCGCCGGCTCCGAGCCGCGGTCGCACCGGATGAAGCTCATCACCGGCCCGCGTTCACGTTGGCCGGGGTAGAAGAGGAAATCGCTGACGATCATGCCGAGGTTGTCGAGGTACCACTGCAGCGCCTGCTGGTAGCGGGTGCTCATGATGACGACATGACCCAGCCGAAGCACTCGAGTGGGCTCCCGCGGCGGTCGAGTGGTTTCATTGATGCGATTCCGCTGCCGCCCGAAGTTGAAAACCTGCACGGACTGAGGTGGTTCCTCGGGAAGCTCGGGCACGTCCGCAATGACTCGCAGGGACATTCCGCTCGGGTCCGTCAACCGGACGCCGATGCCGCCGAGCGGAGCCTCAATAGCCTCCGCGATCCCGCCATGGGCTTCCGCGAGCCGCAGCACGTCTTTCGCGTCTTCAGCAACGAACGCAGGCCCCAGAAACCGCGACGTGCGCCCGCGACGGACAATGACGCACGGTGCGCTCTCGAGGCTGCCGCGAAGATAGACGGCATCAGGTGTGCGATATGCCGTCGTGAACCCGAAAGCGTGTGCGAACGATTCGGCTCGCTCCAGGTTGGGCTTCGTGAACTCCAGCCAGGCGATGCCCCGGACCTTGATCAGTGGATTCCTGCTCCGACCCACATGCTCGCCCCGGCGCGCACCCTCTTCGCTGTGCAGATCGTTGTGCAAATCATGGTCGGCACTGTTGCCCACCTCGACACCGTTTGTCGACATCTCGTTACTCCTTCTGGCCCTCAGCGCACGTCGGCGTGCGGGTCGTTCATGGTGAAAGTCAGATCGGGAAGTGGATGCGTTGCGAGGTCGAACGCGGTCACCGGGTCGACTCCCAGCGCTCGCAGCACCAGTTCAGCGGCGGCCGTGCCCGCATCTCGCCACGTCTCGTGACCTTCGAGCACCGTCCAGATCGCGCTGATTGCGGTGCCGATGACCATTGACGCAACATTGCTCTCGGTCCCCTCGCGAAACGAGTAGCGGCCAGAGCGAAGGCCTTCTTGGATATCTCTCATCGGCGGGCCGGTGAGCATCTCCCGCAACGATTCGTCGCTCAGCGCGAATCGGAGGATGAACCGACCGGCAGCCGGGTTGTGGTGAGCAAGTCGGACGATGAATCGAAGCCCGGTTGCCAGCCGCAAAGGCGGATCAACCTCACCGTCGTCATCCATGACCCGAGCGAGGGTGGCGTGCAGATCGGTCACGAGCTCATCGCGCACCCGACCGAACAGCTGGTCGACCGATTCGATATTCCGGTACAACGTCCCGCGGGCGAATCCCGTATATGCGGCGAGTTCGCTCATCGTGACGTCCGAACTCCCGCGCTCCGCGAACAGACGCAGTGCCGCCTCGAATATCCGCCGTTCCGTGACGATCATCTTCGACCTCCCTCGCTGGACTCGCGCTCGCGACCGCCCGTCAAGCTTCACTCGCGAAAGCTACTTAGGTGTTCACTATTGCACACTGGTGTTCAAAAAGCACGCCCCGTCGACGTCGGCCCTGATCGAGCCGCGCGAGGTGGTGCGATCCGCGACAGCAGTGCAGAGCGAGAACGGCCCGAAGGTCAGGCATGGTCTTAACGAATATTCCCGGCTTGGGTGCCTCGTCAACGTCGATCGCCTCGGAGCCGGGTCCAAACTGCTGGACTCGTCGAATCTGGACGTACTCGAGGTCGACCGATGTGGACGGGATATGACCGGAATGACGACAACTCAGCCGACCAGCGAGAGGCGCTTGACCAGCCGATCCACAGCATTGCGCGACCCCACAATACTGATTCCCACAAGTTGGGGAGTCGAGGTTGTACGAAGCTCCGCGAGGTATTCGTCGTAGACCCGGTTCGTTTGTGCAGAAAGCGGCATATCGGCGACGAACATCATGTCGTTGCTCACAGCCTTGTTCCTGATTTCTAGGATTTGCTCGGTTGTGGCGGCGAGCACGCTGCACCCGGCCCAGGGCAGCCCTGGATGCGTCGACCCGGATCCGTCTGTGCCCGAGGAACCGATCAGACCGATCACAGTGGCGCCGGTCGAAGCAGCAATGCAGGCAACGGCGTTGAAGCGTTGGCCCAGTGGAGCCGAGGCGTCGAGCACGACGACCCATTTGAGTCGGGCGGATCGAGTCGGTTCATTCGTCTGGATCTCACCAGGCTCGAAAGCAGGAATTGGCATGACCGGTCCTTTGAATAGAATTTATTCAACAACGTTAGTGAAACGACGGGTAAGCTTCACAAAGATCGAATTTAATCCGGACTTGGAAGCGAATCGTGCCGCTAGACGAAATTGACGTCGCCATTCTTCGCGAATTACAGGCAGATGCACGGCGCTCCAACCGGGATGTGGCGGCGGCGGTAGGTGTTTCCGCCACAACCGCGCTGGATCGAACACGGTCGCTGCGCGAGCGTGGAGTCATTATCGGGTCGGCGCTGCGGTTGGACCTTGCCGCGATCGGACGACCGGTCCAGGCGATGATCGCGGTGCGGATTCGGCCCCCATCGCGGAAAAACATTGAAGGCTTCAGGAACTGGGCGGCCACGGTACCCGAAGTGTTGGGCGTCTTCGTCACCAGCGGGAGCGAAGACTTCCTCCTCCACATCGCAGTGGCAAGCAACGATCATCTGTACGCCTTGGTGATTGACAAGCTCACCGAGCGGAGTGAGATCGTCGACGTTCGAACGTCCGTCGTTTACGAGCACATCCAGAACGGCACCCTCGTTTCTTAGCCGCCCACGCTGTCGAACATTGGAGAACTTTCACTCGAAATGGCGCGCGAGGCGCACCTTGCGACCTGACGAGGCGACGGGGCTGATGGCCCGGCGGCTAGTACGAGTCCGGACTCGTAGGCGAAGACAACCAACTGGGCACGGTCACGGGCATCGACTTTCATCAGGTATCTGGTGGTGCGGTCGCTCGGATCGCCGGGCCCTCCGATCAGCCCGGCCCGTGCGATCAGTGACCGGTCGAGCCCTCTCGCATCCTGACCTACTGCTGAGCTGGCGGCGGTGAGTGAAAAAACACACAATTCTTGCGTGTAGCATCAAAATCGGTCCAACGATGATGAAGTTCCACCAATTACGCGATCATTCAAACTGATTTTTAGGATATCGACTTGAGCCAGGCACGGTCGCGGTCGGGTTCCTGGCTCGTGGGTACGACGATCCGGAGATTCCGTTCGCAGTGGCGACTGAGTGCGGTCGTCGTCGCGGTGGCGATCCTCGCGACGAGCCTCATCGCCTCTCTGGGGCTCCTGGTCACCGCGACCGAGCAGGGCGCGATCCGCGGCTCGCTCTCCCGGGTTCCCGCGGCGCAGACGGAGATCGACATCAAGGTGTTCGACAGTCTGGTGTCCGTTGCGGACACGCGGTCCATGGTCGGTAAGGCCGTGACGAGCGCGCTCGGCGATGCGGCAACGGCGACGAGTACCTCGATGGGCATCACGGAGTTCATTCCGGTGAACGACACGAGTTCGCCCCTGCAGTTCGCCTACTTCGGTGAGTTCGACAACATCCGCTCTCATTCCCAT
>JALYHS010000157.1 GCA_030776385.1 Actinomycetota bacterium | reverse complement strand
GGCTGAGAGAACGAGCAGCCCGATGGGGTCCGTGTTGATCACGCTGAGGATGGTTCCCGCGATGAGGCCGACCCCCAGCAGTCCGTAGAACAGGGGCGCTTTGCGAGGGCTGCGGTCCAATCCCCATTCCTTGTTCAACAACCCAGACAGCCCGGCCGCACCCGACGCGGCAAGGACCGGCACGGCAAGGACCCCAGAACCGATAAAACCTGCCGCAAACAGGATGACGGCGTAGCTTCCGGCGATGGGCTCGAGGGCTTTCGCGGCCTGCGCGGCGCTGGTGACTGCTTTGCCATGGCTGCCCAGGGTCGCTGCGGTGGCGACCATGATGGCGAACATGATCAGCACTGAGAACGCCATCCCAGTGAAAACGTCGATGCGCCCGTTCTTCAACCGCCGTTTCGCCTCGGCGTTGGTGCGCTTTTTAAGCGGCGGGGCCATGTCACCCTCGAGGGGTTCCGCACGGAGCTCTTCGATGCGTTGCGCGGATTGCCAGAAGAACATGTAAGGCGAAATCGTTGTTCCCAGCACCCCAACCACGAGCCCGAGGTAAGCGGGTGAGAATTGAATGTGGAAGCCGAGCAGCCCTTCCCCGACTTTGGTCCAGTTGACGTGGGCGAAGAACAGCACCGCCACATAGACGAGCAGCACCATGCACAACCATTTAAAGATCCGCCCAATCAGCTGGAAAGACCCAGCCATCAAAGCGACGATGATTGCGATCCCCGCGACCCCGCTCCACAACGGTGCCGGCCCGGCATGCAGCAGCTGCATACCCTGGCCGATCGCGTTCAGATCAGCCGCCAGGTTCAAACAGTTCGCGGCGATGAGCGCGACGATCAGAACGCCAATGACCCCGACGAGTGCGCGGGGGAACTTGACTCGAATGAGGGCACCGAGACTGTTCCCCGTGGCAAGCGCCATCCGGTCGCAGATCTCCTGCGCGGCCATCATTAGTGGCAACGTGAGCGGGACTGTCCACAGCATCCCGTACGAGTAAGTGGCACCCGCCTGGGCGTAGGTGGCGATCCCCGACGGGTCATCATCTGCCGCGCCGGTCACAAGCCCCGGACCCAGGACACCGAAAAAACGGGCGACCGGTGAACGCTTCTTGCCCACAAAGCCGGGTTCCCGGTCTGTCCCTTTGTCAAGCTGCGGTGCGAGACCCTGCGTTGCGTTCTCTTCTTGTGAGCTCATCCCGACCGTGACCCCATCTCTCTGATGTCTACCGACCTTTCAACTTCTGCAGCGAACTGTAGCGGATGGTTCAACGTGCGACGTGCTGGTAAGTCCCTCGGCGATGTCCCGTTTTGCACCGCCGATCGACTCCGCTCCTTTCCCGGATATGTGGCTGTCGTAGGGTCGCTCCTGCGCAACAGCGTCGGTGCGACTGTGCACGACTTCGCGCACAGCGCTGGCTGTCCCTGGGCCGCTGCGTTCTAAGACGATTGGAATCGCCACGATGTTGAACGATGGAATGGAAAACCCAATGGACGATTTGCTGGACGCCTTCCACTACCTCCAAGGAGAGAACCTGTCTGCGGCATCGTCGCTTGCCGACCAAAGCCGTCTAAGCGCAATCGAACTTCGAGTGCTCCTGATCATCAGGAGGATGCCAGAGACGTCCACAACCACGGTCGCCAGCATGATCCACTATTCGATCGATTCCTGCACCGCTTTGGTTGGTCGGCTCGTCTCTGGCGGCTACGTGGAACCTTCACAATCAGCCGCCAGCAGGGGGTTCGCTCGACTCCACCTCACCATCGAGGGAAGGGCCGTCACTGAACTGATCCGAGATTTCTACCGGGTCGCATTCGCTCGAGCGGTCCCCGTCGAACACCTCGCCAACATTGCCCTCGAAGTTCGCGATCTGGCCGATGCCATTCGAGCGCAACGCATGCAATTCGATGATCATGCCTAGCCCGACTGGCCCGGTCTACTGATATCGCTCCATGGTGGACGAGGCGGGGCGGCCGGGGAAATTCAGCACTACCGCTGAGCCGGCCGCCCTACCTCTATGGCGTCACGTTTCACGGGTTACTACGACTTCACCCGCCACTCCGCGACCTTGAGAGGGACTATACGCTCGGGCGGCCACACGAGGAAGGGGTTGACAGGTAGTCGCGGTGCACGATCTTTAAGCGCAGCGAAGTGCCGTTGTCGACTTCACGACTCGACTAACACCTTCCACGGTGACCGTCAACCCGATAGGAACTGTGAGCTCATGCGCGTAGACACGTCGCATGAGAGCTCTCACCTGGCAGGCAAGGAACAAAGTGATCGTCGAGGATGTCCCCGACCCGATGATCATCTATCCGACGGATGTAATCATCCGGGTCACCTCGACCGCCATCTGCGGCTCCGACCTGCATCTCTTGGACGTGATGAGTCCGTTCATGCACGCACACGATGTGTTGGGTCATGAACCGATGGGCGTCGTGGTGGAAATCGGGTCGGAGGTCCGAAACCTGCGCGCGGGGGACCGGGTCGTGCTCCCCTTCGTAATCGCCTGCGGCCACTGCTACATGTGCCTTCGAGGGCTCACGAGCCAGTGCGAAACCACTCAGAACCGAGAGCAGAAGAGCGGCGCCACGCTCTACGGCTACACCGAGCTCTACGGCCGCGTGCCCGGCGGCCAGGCGGAGTACTTGCGCGTCCCGCTGGCCGACTTCAACGCCATGAAGATCAACACAGACCTGCCCGATGAGCGCTACCTGTTCCTCAGCGACATCCTGCCCACCGCCTGGCAAGGCGTGAACTACGCCGCGATACCTAATGACGGCATCCTCCTCGTCGTCGGCCTCGGCCCCGTCGGCCAACTGGCTTCCCGCATCGGCGTGCACAAGGGATACCGAGTCATCGCCGTCGATCCGGTGCCCGAGCGTCGCGCGAAGGCCGAACAGTACGGAGTCGAGACACTCGATCTGGGCGACGAACTCCAGGATCGAATCCGAGACCTGACCGACGGACGCGGCCCGCATTCGGTCCTCGACGCTGTCGGGATGGAGGCACACGGAAATCCCGTGGCCGCCGCCGCACAAGCCGTGGCCGGCGCATTCCCCGCTCCGGTCGGCCGGCGGCTTGCCCGCAGCATCTCGGTCGACCGACTCTCAGCACTGACGACGGCCATCGAGTCAGTTCAGCGGGGAGGAACGGTCTCCATCAGCGGCGTTTACGGCGGAGCCGCCGATCCGATTCCGATGCTGACCCTGTTCGACAAGGGCATCACCCTGCGAATGGGCCAGTGCAATGTGCACCGGTGGATCCCCGAGCTCTGGGCTCTAGTAGAGAATCGGGATGATCCGCTGGGCGTCACCGACCTAGCGACACACCATGCCTCGCTCGAGGACGCACCCTCGATGTACGAACTATTCAAGAAGAAAGACGATGGCTGCATCAAGGTGGTCCTGCACCCATGACGCTCCGAAGGATCTTCTATTCAGGCGGAGCGTTGATCACCACGGAGGCTGCCGCCCACGCCGTGCTCGAGTACGCCGCCATTTTGGGAAACCACGGCCGGGCAGCAACTGTGGTCGTCCCGGCCGTTGGCCCGCCCGAAAGCCAAATCGAGCTCCTGCTGGGTCCGGCAAGTCAACTCGCATCGGTACCCGTCCGGACTGACGAAGCGCCACTCGACGACACGGCATTCCTTACCAACATCCGCGAACAGATCGCTGATGAGACCCACCTATCGTCGTGGTCCGGCGACGACTGGAGTGAGCTCTAGTGACGATCATCACCGAGGAGTTCATGAGGGCGGCTTTCCCGACTACTCGCGAACTCTGATCCGTCTGCTATCCAACTGCGCATTAGCCCAATCCAACCCCAGCGGGACCTGGTCGAGGGCTCCTCAGTTAGAGACATCTAGGTTTGACGCCTCGTGTCTACTCCGACACGAGGCGCGGTGGCGCATGGGCGAGGCCGGTCTCACGGGGCGGGCGGCGCGGCAGTGCGCAGTCAATTGACCGCGGCGAGGCGGTATTCGTCGTTCAACACCGACCTCGGTACGCCAAGCAATGCGCCGAAGCAATCGATGTGTGCTGCCACCGCGCCGAAAATATCAGCGGCGCTGGCAGGGCCGGCGATTACCGCGCGCGCCCCGACCTGATCGGCCGCGAGCTGCCGTTCTGGTGTGTTGGCGACGACTACCACCGGCATGTCTGGGATGGCTGCTAAGAAAAGAGTTGCCCCACGAGCACAAGGCCGGACGAGCGGATCGTGAGTCGCCAGGCAGCACAAGGTCAGGAGGTTCACTCGCGGCAAGAGCCACGGCTTCGAAGGAAGCTTCCGCGATGCTGACCTCGTAGCCAGCACTCATGAGGACGCCCATGGCTTGCATCCGCGTGGCGAAATCGCTATCGACTACCAGCACCTTCGACGTCATGCCCACCGCTATGAGAGCACGGCGCAGTAGTACTCCACAAGTTCTGCAGCGAGCGATTCTGTCAGAAATGCGTAACGGGCAACTGCAGCAGGTCTTCCCGAAGGTAGCGCGCATAGCCTCCAGCGGTGCGCCCGACGGGGCGACCGGAAGTGATTACTTCGCCACGCGATGTGGCTACGACTCGGGCGTGGCGACGCAGACGGTCGACCAGGTCGACGTCCTCGTGTTCGGGCATCGCGCTGAATCCTCCGCTTCGTATGTACGCATTCGTGCGGACCCCTAAGTTGGCACCGTGAACGTGTCCGACTGCCTGGCCCCGATCGTGGGTTCTGGTCCACGCCTCCCGCTGCGCCTCCGAGAGTTCTAAAAAGTTTGGTCTGACGGTGCCCACAACCGCATCCGCGCCAAGGTTCGCCAGTTCAAGTTGAACACTTAGCCAGTCGCTCGGCACCAGAGAATCCGCATCTGTATTGGCGATCCATTGACACCCGTGGATTGTCGCGAACGCCGCGCCGTGACGCCGCGCCCTGCCCACATTGGAGCCCTCGGTCTCCAACACCGTGACCCCACGGTGACGCGACGCGCGACCAGCCGTGTCATCGACGCATCCGTCGGCGACCACGACGATCTGAACAATGACCGAGGGCACCTCGACCGTTGCTAAGCCGACAGCATCCAAACACGCATCGATACGCTCGGCTTCGTCCCGAGCCGGGATGACAACACCGACTCTGTCGATCATGAGACTGTCACCCTTGGCCCAGACTGAAAACAGTGTCTCGCGGTTCTGCACAGGTGGTCCCTGGCGATCGGACCGTCACACCAGGAAGAAGCTTCTTGAAAGCGAATCCCTCTTCCTTCAACCAGGGCAGCACTCGCTCCGATTCGAGCTGAGGGCGTTCAGCGAAGTATCGTCTCCCGTCGACGCAAACGGCGACGAGAGCTGTCCCGGCGCCGCTCCGGCCGCACCAAAGTTCCCGATATGCGATGTCGTGGCCTTCCCGCATATTCAATGTTCCTTCCGAAACAGAGCTATCGCCGCTCGCTGAACAGTCAGTGATTGGGCCACTTCCACCGCCAGGTCGTACCGGTCCCCAGCGAGAGAAACAAAGACCGAGCCCACGATTTCGATATACCCGAGCGTCTGGTATCCCGTTCGAACTTCAATCAAGGTGTCGGCCACCTGCACGATGACGGCAGTCGCTGGGCGCGACTGAATGTTCGGCCTGACACCCGGCTCGACTC
Organism: Actinomycetota bacterium; assembly: GCA_030776385.1. GTDB lineage: Bacteria > Actinomycetota > Actinomycetes > Actinomycetales > Microbacteriaceae > Lysinimonas. The sequence continues at coordinate 4,240 of JALYHS010000157.1, read as the reverse complement.
CAGCGCGACGAGAACTTCCCTTGCTGCTCTCCACTGTCGATCGAGGCGCCGGGGTTCGGGGGTCGCGAACAAAAGGAGACAACGTCGTCATGTCAGGGCCCTAGTCGAGATATCTACTGCGCCAACCGTAAATCGCAAGCCGAGCCCACGCTCGGGGATTGACTCGAGGTGCGCGGTGCGCTAACTACCGCAGCGAAAGGCTAGGGGGGTCGTCCGCCGGGCGTCCCGGGCACACTTGAACGCGGTTGGAACCCCCCGCTCGGCGTGCTCCGGGAAGCGCTGGTTCGGAGCACTCACGGTCCGAGACATTCGATTTGAAGTCGAGGTCCGCACACTCCACCTGTCGCTGAACAGAATCTCCGTGCGCCGGCAGTAACACGCCGAGTACGTGGATGATCAGCTCGTATCCATTTGCATAAATGGCGAAGTCGAAAAGTCCCCTGGTGGTCCGCTACGACGCAGCCGTACCCCGGATCGGAACAAGATGCCGTTGGTAGCGCCGATGCCGAGAGGGATGCGTGTGGCCGCGATCTTCGTTCTCGCTCAGCCTGGCTGGGCAAGGGAAGGTCGGCAATGCGTTGAGGCGAAGGGGTCCGCTGTGTGCTCGCTTCAGTGATCATGGGAGCGCTCATCCCGGCCGTGGCAACGATTCCCGCGAGGCGGCCGCGCGCAACGCGGAACCCGATGCTCGACATAGGAAGCGCGGTAAACCCAAGGTTGGGCCAGTGACCGCTTACCCAGACGCCGCCCAGTTGCAAGTTGATACGCACGTATGGAGGCACACGTATGATCGGAGCCGCGGGCCAAGGCGCCGCTCGTCAGAGGGAGCGCGAGATATTGGGTACTTTGATTCACGGCCCGGCCAGCGTGCGAATCGCCGTTGCGGACACTCTTCTCGCCCATCTGCAGTTCGTGATAACAAACAAGCTGCGTCGCCGCGAGAGCTTCACTGTTGTGTTCACGGAAAGCGCTGCAGACGGTCGCCGCTCGGTCTGGCTGAGCGACTCAATCCCTTTGATCTTCGAGTATGAATCGTCGGAGCGCCGACTCCTGGACCGCTCGCGAATAGACGCGATGATGGTGGAGGCGCTCGGCGCCAACGGACTTCAGGTGGATACCGAAGCTGATGCCCCGTCGGCGGCGCCTCTCGTCGATGACCTGTAACAGTTGATGGGCGCGAGCGTCAATGGTCTCGCCAAGCCGCGTCCAGAGGCGTAGACAAGTCTGATGCGAGCAGTGACTTGTGGATGTAGGAACGTGGCAGTCGACGCGGACGGCGGACGGCACGCATGACTCTCCGGCGGATGTTCTATGCCGGCGGCGAACTGATCACGTCCGACGCCGTTGCCCATGCCGTGCTCGAGTACGCAGCGAAGCTGGGTAATCGTGGAGAAGCCGCGACGCTCCTCGTCCCGGCGGTCGGCCTCGTCGACGGCGAGACAGCGGTCGAGCTGCTCGTCGGTCCGGCAAGTCAACTTGCGGCCGCGCCCGTGGAATCGGACGAGAGTCCACCCGATGATGCCGAGTTCCTTCGAGACATGCGCACCAGAATGTCAATGGAGACGAAGGCTCGTGCTTGGTCTGGGGACGCTTGGTCTGGGGATGACTGGGTAGACGAGCTCTGAGTCACGCTTCCCAGTTCGAGAGGCGAACGACTGGCTGAAACGCGAGGCCTCTCCCTGGGCGCATTCCGTTCGCAAGGCTAGTTCGTGAAGATCCGCGGCCAGGGACTCGTAGCGTCCGTCCGGGGCAACGGTGGTCTACCTTCAGGTGGGATCGAGCGGGCCTGCCGTTGAAGCTGCTAATGATTGCCAGACCCCGGTCTCTGGCTCGACGGCGACCTCCGTTCGGGGTCGAGTTTGCCGAGCCGTCACACCCTTCCTGGGTGAGCACATGGTTCGGAGAGTTCGTAAGTTCCGAACCGCGTTGCCGTTGCAGCGTCGTATGAGTACACGGCGACGTCTTTGCCAGCACGTTCCCACTCGCTGATACGGTCGGCACACCAGCCGAGGTCGTCGGTCAGGAAGTACGCCAGACGCGCATCATCTCGCTCCATGGTGGGAGGGAGTTGGACGAAGAGGGTCCCCCTCCGGTCGCCGAGCTCGTGCCAGCCTGCCGCGATTCTGTTGATCCACTGTTCCGGGGCGAATAGCTTTTAGGCGTGGGTAAGGCCGCGGGGAGCTTTGACGGACATGGAGAAGCCCTCCGGCAGTCGCCGGTTCCAGCTCGCGAACGTCGACGGTGTGGGCCAGCGGCAAAAGCTGGCATTGAGCACGACTGTCCGAAATGCTTCCGCGTATCGCGCCAACCTGTCACCGGGCCGTGTGCCCAAGGGATATAAGACGTCGGTCCAGTGTTCATAGCTCCATCCCGATGTCCCGACGGAAACGGTCATCGGGACGCAGGGTTACCAGCGACACTCACCGCGGTTCGTCCAAACCCACAGGGGTCGACCGCCCCCGGGCCCGCGGCCCAATCGACAACTCACTAGCTTTCGACGCCACGTGCTGCAGAATTTGACTCCATGCGGCGAAGATCAAAGGCGATCCGCCGCGTACTCGGAGACCGCGACTGTGGTGGAGCTGGCGGTGGTACCAGGACGCCGTCCCTCGTTCGGCGTCCGAGTCGCCGAATACCAGAAGAGTTTGCGCTTCAACATGACGTAAATCCAACATGCTGATGCCATTCTCGATCGCATTCCGGTCGGCCGCCAACCCTGCATCACCTTGTAGCTGCGCCTGTTCTAGCGCTCGCGCCCAACGGTGCTTCAGCCCCGGATCCACGTCATCGCAGGGTCCGGACGCCATTAGCTCATCTGGCTGAGTCGCGGAGGCAACGGAGGGCGGATCCACGAGAGCCAGCCGATCCACGAGGCCCGGGTGACGTTGCGCAAATCGACAAGCGTACAAACAGCCAGAGCCCCACCCGATCATCCCGATCGTTGAGTAATCGACCAGAGAAACAGATTCCACGTTAGCGCTCATCCATCTCAAGTACTCGTGGAGGTCATCGCCCCAGGTGTCGACTGTCTCGCCCGGGCTCTCGCCCCGCTCGGATGCTCCGTACCCGGGTCGATCAGGAGCGACGATCTGGACGCCCCAACGATTCGTCACGAGGGGATCGGGGTCGAAGGCTTCGGCGCCGGGAGCGGGGTGGCACATGACCACGAGCCGCAAAGATATCGGGTCACCCAGGGCCGTAACCCCCATCGAACGGGCCGCGAGCGTATGCAGATAGTGAGTCACGAAATCAGGCTGGTCTTGCTCGTGCCATTTGCCGAGCCCCTTGACACCCGGTCCGTTCGTTACTCCCGGCAATCTCCGCAGCTCGGACCGGCCTCCACGGGCAACGATCAGAGTGAACGGGCATCGTCCAGGCGGCGACCGGACGGATTTTCTGGCGGCGTGCCATCCGGTTCGCTTGGAGTACCATCTGGGTCGGTCCGTATCGGTTGGCCTGTCGTGGGATCGGTCATGCGCACAGGCTACTGAAGTCGTCAGGGATGGTGTGGCGCGCTCAGCCAACGCGGAGCCGTGGGTAGCTACCTGGAGCGGCCTCCCACAGTCGTGCAACTTGCAGGTAGAACTGGGTCCTCAACGCCAGTTCCCGGGAGCCGCGCGGGTCCGCCTGGGTATCGACTGAATGTTCGTCTCGATGACTGGAATCGGGTGTCGTATATTTGTCGACCGCGCCGGACGGGTTGGTTCCCCAGCCGCGACGCGCGGAGGGACGAGCATTCAAATGAACATTCTGTTGATCGTCGTTGGAATTGTCGCCGTCGTGTTCTTGCTGACCGGCGGACTCGTTCACGCGCTGAGCTTCCTCCTCTGGGTCGGCGTGGTATTGGCTGTCATTGCCGTGATCGTCTGGCTGGCGCGGGTCATCTCCGGTCGCCGGTCGGTATGACGGCGATGACCGGACTGAATGACAAAAATTAAGAAACGCCCGACGAAGGAGACACCGCGTCGGGCGGCGAACCGGAGAAGCCGGATTCGACGGACCCTCAGCATCAGTAAGAAAGCGGACTGGATGGGCTAAGGGCTACGAATGACCGTCCTCCCGGCACAAAGCCGCTCGTTATTGACGGGCGCATCGTTTCACTATCCGAGTTGACGCCGGCGTCGCGAGTCGTCTTGGGGTGCGCTTGCGTTCCACTGTGCCGACCGAGCGTCCACCAGTGACTTCAGCTTTCCGGGTCGACTGGGCCGCATCCACCTAAGGATCTACTTAAGGAGAAATC
>JALYHS010000156.1 GCA_030776385.1 Actinomycetota bacterium | reverse complement strand
CCGTTCTCAGCGTGTTGCGGTGACCCGTCGTAGGGTGCAGAGGTGACCGAAGAACAGCTCACGTCGATGAAGACGCTGCCCAGGAGTACCCCGTCCGCCGAAGGGATCGATGCGAGGGGGATCGACGCCTTCGTGACCGCTCTCGAGCAGACGCCCGATGTCGAACCGCACAGTCTCATGATCCTGCGGCACGGGCGCGTGCTGGCCGAGGGCTGGTGGGGACCGTACGACCGTGACCGGGTCCATCTTCTCTACTCGCTGAGCAAGAGCTTCACCTCGACGGCCGTCGGGTTCGCGGTGGCCGAGGGGTTGCTGTCGCTGGATGACACGATCATCAGCCACTTCCCCGAGTTCGCGCACGAGATCACCGACGAGGGCAGTCGCAGGATCACGATCCGTCACCTCCTCTCGATGGCCAGCGGCCACCGGGAGGAGACGGTGGAACGGGCACACGAGATCGACCCGGTCGACCTGGTGCGCGGGTTCCTGATGATCCCACCCGATGAGGAACCGGGAACCCTGTTCTGCTACAACCAGCCGTGCACCTTCACGGTCGGCGCGATCGTGCAGAAGGCGAGCGGGCAGTCGCTGACCGACTACCTCCGACCCCGCCTGTTCGACAGGCTCGGGATCGGCGAGGTGGGCTGGGAGCGGGATGCCTCGGGCCGCCAACTCGGCTTCAGCGGCTTTCACGCTCCGACCGAAGCTATTGCCAAGCTCGGGCAGCTCTACCTGCAGAACGGTGTCTGGGACGGCGAGCAGCTGCTGTCACCGGAGTGGGTCGCGGAGGCCACGCGTTCGCACATCGACAACTCGGCGTGGGAGAACCCGGACTGGCGGCAGGGTTACGGCTTCCAGTTCTGGATGGCCAGGCACGGCTACCGGGGCGACGGTGCATACGGGCAGTTCTGCGTCATCCTGCCCGAGCAGGATGTCGTGGTCGCCATCACGAGCCAGAGTCCCGACATGCAGGCGGTGCTCGACGCGGCGTGGGCGGAGCTGCTGCCCGCGATCAACCGGGAGTCGACCGAGGCCGCCGATGACGCGCTGGCCTCCCGGCTGGCCGCCGCGCAACTTGCCCCGGTGCCGGCCGGCGAGGTGTTCACCGGATCGTTCGCGGCTGCCCTCGGCAGCGACGTGCTCACGCTCGGCGAAGTGCAGCTGAGCGTTGAGGGCGACGTCTGGTCGCTCACCCTCATCGAGGGCGACCGGACGCTGGTTCTCCCGATCGGTCGCGGTTCCTGGACGGTGACCGACGCGTTCGCCGTCTCCGGCGGGGTCGACGGCACCGCTGACGGCACCTCCGACGGCACCGCTCCGCGGGTCGACGTGATCTTCGTCGAGACCCCGCATCGCCTGCACCTGACCTTCGATCCGGATGCCGGGACCTTCGTGTCGCGCTGGCAGACACCTCCGCTGCATGCCGCATTCCTCGCGCAGATCAGGATGCCGCGCTACTGACTCCGCGCTACTGACTCTGCTGATCGAGCGAGCTGAGGGTGGCGACCACCTGGCGCGCAATGGTGCGGCCCGCCCGATTCGCCCCGATCGTCGACGCGGTGGGGCCGTACCCGGCGAAGAACACCCGCGCGTTGCGCCAGGCCGCGCCGCCCCCGACGCCGATGCCGCCCTCCTTCTCGCGCAGCTTGAGCGGCGCGAGATGGCGGAGCTCCGGACGGAACCCGGTGGCCCAGATGATCGCGTCGGCGTGCTGGAAGCGGCCATCGGGGAAGCGGATGCCGTCGGGCTCGATCGAGGAGAACATCGGCACCGCCTGGAGGAGGCCGCGATCGATGGCGGCCTGGATCCGACGCGAGCGAGGCACCCCGGTCGTTGAGACGATGCTCGGCAGCGCACGGCCTTCGCGCGCGGCTGCATCCTGGAGCGCCACCGCGCTGACCCCGGATTCGATGTTGAGCTCCTGATCCTCGAGGAACTCGACAGGGCGCCTCGCGACCCAGGTGATCGAACCGGCGACATTCTCGAGTTCCATGAGAAATCCGATCGCGCTCGTGCCGCCCCCGACCACCACGACGTCCTTCCCGGCGAACTCGGACGCGTCCCCGTACTCGACCGTGTGCAGGTGCCGGCCCCGGAAGTCGTTCATCCCCGGATACCAGGGGACGAATGGCGCTCCCCAGGTGCCCGTCGCATTCACCAGCAGCCGAGTCGAGACCTCGCGCTCGCCGTAGTCGCCGCGGAAGCGCACCGCGAAGCCGTCGAGCGTCGCCTCGACGCGCGTGACATTGGCCGGACGCACCACCTGCAGGGCGAAGTGCT
>JALYHS010000155.1 GCA_030776385.1 Actinomycetota bacterium | reverse complement strand
GCGGCGAGGCTGTGGTGGTCCTCGCCGCGGGATACCCGCAGAACTGGCGGCGCACACGAGCTACAGAGTGGCCTCGGCGGCAAGCCAGGCGCCGGCGATGAGCGAGCTGCCGAGCGGAGTCGGGTGCACCCCGTCCGCGGCGATGGCCGCCGCCCCGCCGTTCTGCTCGGCGGCGTCCGAGAGGATCGACTGGAGGGGCACGAAGGCAGCCGCGTACTCGGCCGCGAGGGATTCGACGACGGCGCGTTTGGCATCCAGGTCGTCGGCTGCCCAGTGCTTCTGTTCGCCGGTCACGGGGACGACGAACGGTTCCATCAGGATGAAGCGGGGCGCCATTCGCGTCTGCGCGTCATCGAGCAGGCTGCGATAGGTGGCGGCGTAAGCGTCGGCGCTCGTCGGATCGTCGCTGTCGTAGCGACGCCAGGTGTCGTTGATTCCGACGTAGATCGAGAGCAACTCCGGCTCGTACGCGAGTGCGTCACGCTCCCAACGGGCGCGGAGATCAACCGCGCGATCGCCGCTGATCCCGCTGTTGATCACGGTGCGGTCATCCCCGCGTTTCGCGAGCTCTTCGGCGACGAGACGAACCCAGCCCGCGCCGAGGTGCCGGTCTGGATCGTCGCGACGTCCGGCATCCGTGATGCTGTCGCCGATGAAAACGAGCGTGTTGGTCATACGTTCAGCCTAGAAGCGCGGAGCCGAAGGCGATTTCATGACGCCCCGGGTGAACCTTGTTCGCGCGGATCGTCCCAGTGCTTCCACTGGGAGAGCAGTGATCGCGCGCACACCCCGAAGAAGAATCCCCCCATGACACAGCAGAAGATCGCAAACCCGTTGATCGCCGTGGAGGTGGATGCGTATCCAAAGGCAAGAAGCGCGACGAAGGACGCGATCAGTGGGAGCCTGCCGGGCAAGGCGACCGTGAGCGCACTGACGACGAACGCGAGAACGACGATGAGCCAGTCCCTCCGCAGCGCGGCGTCCAAATGAGCTTGAAGCACCGTCCCGAGGGCAAGGGAGAAGGCCGTGGAGACAACAGCGAGCAGAATTGTCCGGATCAGGTCGTGGCGACGAGTGCGGAGTGGTCTGCGCGCACCGGCCTTCCGAAGAAACGCGAGTGGCATGCGTTCAGCCTAAAAGCACCAGGATGGAACCATGAGCGACTGGAACGACAAAGTCATCGCCGAGTTCCGAGAGAACGGCGGCACAGTGCAACGCTTCGGGCGGAGCCTCGTGGTGATGCACACCCTCGGCGCCAAGTCCGGCGAGCCCCGGCTGAACCCGGTGATGGGCATCGCCGAGGACGGCGCGTGGCTGGTCGCCGCCACCTACGCCGGCGAGCCGGTCGACCCGGCCTGGGCGCACAACCTGCGCGCGAATCCGGACCTCGACATCGAGGTGGCGGGAGTCGACGGCGTCGAGACGGTCGCGGTGCACGCCGAAGAGCTTCCGGAACCCGCCCGCAGCATCAGATGGGAGACCTTCAAACGGGCGTCTCCTGGCTTCGCCTCCTACGAGGAGAAGACCGATCGGACGTTCCCGATCTTCAGACTCTCGCCTCGGTAGCCGATCAGGCGATCGGACCGAGCAGGCTGCCGGCCACCGTCGAGTGGATCGACTCGGGGTCGGACGGGTGGTAGATCCCGGCCAGCACGTCGCGCTGCAGCCGCGCGAGCTCGCTGGTCGAACGGTAGCCGTTGCCGCCCGTCACTCGCAGCGCCTGGTCGACCACGTAGCGGGCCGCCTCCGTGGAGCGGTGTTTCGCACCCGTCAGGTAGCGGAACCAGTTGCCGCCGTGGTCGACGAGGGTGTCGACATCGGAGGCCAACCCCTCGATCTCGGGACGGAGCCCGTCGAGCGCGAGGGCGGCATCCGCGATGCGCCACCGGATGTCGGGGTCCTGCGCATACGTCGCCCCGCCGTTCTTGAGACTCGTGCGTTTGTGCGCCGCCTCGACCGCGAGCTCGAGAGCGCGATCGGCGATGCCGGCATAGACCGATGCGATCAGCAGCAGGAAGTTGGAGAAGATCCCGAAGACGAACGGATCGGCGTTCGGGCCGACCGGGAGGAAGCGGGTGATCGCGTCATCGGCGATGACGGCGTGGTCGAGCTTCGTGGTACGGCTCTGAGTGGCGCGCATACCGAGGGTGTCCCAATCGTCGAGGATCGTGACGCCGTCGATCGGGGTGCTCGGCGTCTCGCGGCGCAGGAAGCCGTGCACCAGGCGCGGGCCGTTCTCGGTTCCCGGGCCCCCGGACTGCTTGCCGAAGATGCCGAAGCGGGTCCAGGCAGGGGACAGGGTGCCGAAGATCTTTGTGCCCGTGAACGCGAAGCCGCCGTCGACCGGTGTCGCCTCGGTGCGCGAGTCCCACAGCACGAGGTCGTTGCCCGCCTCGGAGATGCCGAACGCGAAGAGTTCGCCCGCCTCGGCATCACGCAGGATCCAGTCGAGGCTCGTGTCGCCGCGATCGTGCAGCACTCGCGCGACTCCGACCCAGACCAGGTGCATGTTGAGGCCGAGTGCGGTGGCCGGGGCATGCGCGGCCAGGATGCGCTGCTCGCGCGCGATCTCGAGCAGGCTGCGCGGGCGGAGGTAGCCGGCGGCGCGCAGCTCGTCGAGATCCTCCTGGAAGAAGACGTTGTCGCGGTCGTAGCCGGCGGCACGCGAGCGGATGCGATCCAGCAGATCAGGGGTCAGAACGGACACCTGTTCAGGCTAGCCGCGCGGCTCGGGCGGCGCTGAGGTGCGGGCACCGCGCGAACGGCGAGCTACGGGGTGCGTGCGGCTCAGGTCAGACGCCCGCGAACCGCGCCACCGCGACGAAGACCGCGAAAGCGAACAGCACCACGTTGCTGAGCAGCGTCGGCGAGACCTCCTTGCGGGCGATGTGGAAGAAGAAGGCGATGAGCTGGATGAGCGCGAGCCCGACTGCCGCGATCGGGGTCAGAACGGGCGCGATGTGCAGCAGCACGGGCAGGACGACTCCGATCGCACCCAGGATCTCGGCGACGCCGATGAAGCGGGTGAGGGCCGACGGCACATCCTTGGTGAAGGGCATGACAGGGTGCAGCGCCTCGATCGGGCGGAACACTTTCATTCCGCCCGCGGCGAGGTTGGCGAGGGCGAGGAGCCCGGTGACGATCCAGACGGCGATGAGCATGAGATTCTCCGGTTATCTTTCAGAACTCGGTTACGAGAGGTAACCTGTCTAGCAGATCGAAGCCGGGTACCGGGATGTTCCCGAGTTCCCTCGATGTGACCGGGAGGTATCCATGACCGCCAGCCTGACGATGCTCACGGAGCACACGCTCTCGACGCCGTCCCAGATGCAGGCGCTCTGTCACGACGAGAACGGCGACGGCGGGTCGGTCTTCCGCTCGATCCTCGACCGGGTCGGCGACACCTGGTCGCTTCTGGTGATCGGGATGCTGCAGGCCGGCCCTCTGCGCTTCACGCAACTTCTGCGCACCGTCCCCGGCATCTCGCGACGCATGCTCACCCTCACCCTCCGCCAGTTGGAGCGCGACGGACTGGTCGCACGCGAGGCGTTCGCCGAGAACCCGCCCCGCGTCGAATACCGCGTCACCGCGCTCGGGGCCTCGATCAGCGAACCGGTGCTGGCCCTGGCGAACTGGGTCGGGGCGAACAGCGACGCGATCGTCGCCCATCGCGAGCGCTACGACGACGCGGAGGAGCGGCGGCGCTGACCGACCGCAATGGTCACGGCGACGACCCCCGCCGCGACCAGCGCGATCTCCACGACGGTGGCCGGCACGCCGAGCGACGGAGCCGTCAGCGGGGCGAGCAACTCGAGCGCGGCGGCGGGGAGGAGCACGAACCCGGGTACCTCGGCGCGATCCACGAGCGGACGGTGCAGCACGTACAGCAGCACGAACAGCACGGAGATCGGGACGGCAAGGGCGTAGCCGACGGCGACGGCCCCGATTTCCGGGCGGTGCGCCGCGGCATCCACGGCGACCTCGAGTCCCGATCCGATTGCGGCGATCGCGGCGAACAGGAACCAGTGCCCGTACCCCCAGAAGTACGACAGCTGGGGACGCTCGGTGAGGCCGCGTTCGGCGGGTTCCAGGTAGTAGATCCACCAGATCGCGAACAGCAGCACCAGGCCCGCGGCGCCGACTACGACCAGGGCAGGCGTGAGTCCGGATGAGAGAGCCCGCTGCATCGCGACCGTGGCCGCCGCGACACTCTCGCCCAGCAGGATGATCACGAACAGGCCGTAGCGCTCGGCGATGTGGCCGGGATGCCAGCTCGTGCTGACGCCCCGCTCCGCCCAGAGCGGCACCGACAGGTCGAGCAGCGCCAGCACGACGAACGACACCAGACCGAGTTCCACCGGGAGGAGCAGTCGAAGCACCCAGCCGAGTTGGATGAGCGAGACGCCCCCCGCGTATCGCAGCGCGGTCCGGCGCGACTCAGGATGCTCGATCGCCGCCCGCACCCAGTTCGCGACCAGTCCGATCCGCATGATGACGTAGCCGAGCGTGATGGCGAGGAACTCCGAGTGCGCGAACGCCGCGGGAACCCCCGCTGCGAGCACCAGCACCCCCGCCATCTGCACGAGCGTGAACAGGCGATACGGCACATCGTCGGTGTCGTACGCGGAGGCGAACCAGGTGAAGTTCATCCACGCCCACCAGATTGCGAAGAACACCATCAGGTACGGAATGATCGCGCCGACCTGGCCGTGCAGCAAACTGTCGGCGAGCTGAGCCGCCAGCGAGGAGACCGCGACGACGAAGGTCAGGTCGAAGAGCAGCTCGAGCGGGCTGGAGACGCGGTGCTCCTCCTCTCGGCTGCGACCACGCATCCGCACGTGCAGGCGGGGGCCGGCCGAGTTCATGCGGCGAGCCTAGCGAGTTGGCGGCGCGGGCTCGCATGCGAAAGAAGCCGCACCCGCGCCGTAGACCGCAAGAACGATCAAACGTCGAGCCGGTCGGCACGGGACGATGGGCCTATGTCCGCATCCGACACGTTCGCCGATTTCGTTGCTGTGCTCGCCGAGGCCTTGGACGAGCGCGAACTATCCGGCGATGCGCTGGCTGCACGGCTTCACCTGTCTCGATACCACCTCGATCGACTCGTCTCCGCTGCGGCAGGTGAGCCGCCGCAGCGACTACGCCGCCGCGTCATGCTTGAGCGCGCCGCGTACCAGCTCCTCTCGGGCGGCCGAGCTCTGCTCGACATCGCCGTCGACGCAGGCTACGGATCACAAGAAGCTTTCACGCGCGCGTTCGCTCGATCCTTCGATGCGACTCCCGGAGCCTGGCGACAACATCCGACCGATATCCACATCGCCGCACCGAACGATGTGCATTTCCACCCACCCGGCAGCATCAGGCTGCCCTCAAGAAAGATGGTGACACCGATGGACCTCCTCACTCGCATGGTCGAGCATCACGTCTGGTTGACCGGGGAGATTCTGCGCTGCGCTGCGGGTCTCAGCGACGAGCAGCTGGACGCGATCATTCAAGTCAACGTCGATGACGATCCCGACCCGAGCACGCTCCGCCGACTGCTATCCCGACTCATCGGGCAGTTAGGAATGTGGAACGCAGCGCTGGCCAGCCGAGAGTACGAGTGGTCCGTGGAAGACAATGAGTCGTTGCCATCGATGCGCAAGCGGTTGGCCGAAGATGGCCCGATGTACCTTCAGCACGTTCGTGATGTCGTCACGACCGGGCGCCTCGATGACACGTTTGTCGACGCTCTGTGCGAGCCCGCTGAGGTCTTCACCTATGGCGGCATGATCGCCCATGTGCTCACGTTTGCTGCCCACAGACGAACTCTTGCGGTCTTGGCTCTCAGCTCCTATGGCGTCGCGGAACTCGGCTGGGGCGACCCGATGCGATGGGTGGGCGAAGCCTCGAGGTGAATGTTCGGACGTCAGCCCCGAGGGCTACTGCGCCGCGAGCTCCTCGGCGATCGCCCGCACCCCGAGTTCCAGCTCGGCGAACGATGTCGACAGCGGGGACAGGCCGAGGCGGATGCCAGTGGGTCGACGGAAGTCCGGGATCACGCCGCGGGCCCACAGCCGCGGCGTGATCGCCTCGAACGCGGGGTGGTCGAGGGTGATGTGGGATCCGCGGCGGTCGGCGTCCCTCGGGGTGGCGAGCACGGCATCCGGAAGCAGCTCGTCGGCGAGGGCGATCGCGCGCTCGGTCAGCGCGATCGACTTGGCGCGGATGGCGTCGATGCCGGCTTCCTCGACGAGGGCGATGGAGTCCTGGAGGCCGACCATGCCGAGGACCGGCGGGGTGCCGCTGAGCACGCGCCGCATCCCGGGACCCGGTTGGTAACCCTGTTGCATCTCGAACGGGGATGCCGAGCCCAGCCAGCCGGTGATCGGCTGCCGGAACGCAGCCTGCAGTCCCGCGCGCACGTAGGCGAATGCGGGAGAACCCGGGCCGCCATTGAGGTACTTGTACGAGCATCCGACCGCGAAATCGACGCCCCACGCGTCGAGTTGGTGCGGGAGCACGCCGGCCGAATGGCAGAGGTCCCAGAGCATCAGGGCGCCGCCCTCATGCACGAGCCCCGTGATCGCGGGCAGGTCGGCGAGGAATCCGGAGCGGTACGCGATCGCACTCAGCACGACGACGGCGGTGCGCGGGCCGACCACCTCGGCAACCCGTTCGGGCGTGACGTCGCCCTCGTTGATCCACCGGACGGTCGCGCCGCGTTCGGCGGCGATCGACTCGACCAGGTAGCGGTCGGTCGGGAAGTCGTCGCGGTCGAT
>JALYHS010000154.1 GCA_030776385.1 Actinomycetota bacterium | reverse complement strand
CGAGTCGTGCCGAATGGCTCGTCGTCGCGGTGCCGGCAGCCATTCGGAACAACTCGGCGGGATCTCGTGGCCGGGGGCGGCGTCGGCCCGACCAGGCGGCTCACCGACCCGCAGCCGCGAGACGGTTGTACGTCACCGCCACCCTCGCGACCTTCGCGATGTACGAGGGTGCCGAGTTGTACGCGGAGATCGCGGTCCGCCACCCGGCCTCCGTGTTGAGCGCGGTCGAGGCGCGGCACAGGTAGTTCGTGGTGGCCATCACCGCGTCGTCGATGTTCTGCGGGTTCTGGATGCCGTCGCCGTTCCCGTCGGTGTGCCAGTTGCGCCAGGTCTGCGGGATGAGCTGCATGGGTCCAACGGCACGGTCGGCCGCAGCATCCCCGTCGATGGCGCCTCGGTCGCTGTCCGGGATGAGGGCGACGCCCTTGCCGTTCAGCGCGACCCCGTAGATCGGCGGGGTGACCGTCCCATCGGCGCCGATGGACGAGCCGCCGTGCCGACCGTGGTCGCTTTCGGCCTGTCCGATCGCGGCGAGCGTCGTCCACGAGAGTTTGCACGCGGGGGTGGCCACGGCTTTCGCGAGGGCTGCTCCGGCGTACGCCAGCAGGGCACGCTCAGGGATGCCGGTGGCCTTCGCGGTCGAGGCCGCCCAGGCCGGATCCACTAAGGAGACGATGCCGGGGGTCTCGACAGGCTCGACCAGCGGCTTCGGAGCGGGCGCCGGCGGTGCCCACCTCGGTGCGGGGGTGGCCGCGGCATCCGGACGGTTCAGATCGCCGAGTCGCGGGATCAACACCACCGCTATCACCGCGACAACGACCGCCACGGCGAGCAGGCGTATGACGGCCACCCCGCTGATCCCCCGCCGCGTGCGCACTCGGCATTACTAGCATGGCTGTATGGCAGATTCCTCTTTCGACATCGTGAGCAAGGTCGACGAGATGGAGGTGCAGAACGCGATGGGGCAGGCGCAGAAGGAGATCCAGCAACGCTACGACTTCAAGAACGTCGGCGCCTCGCTCGAATTCAGCGGCGAGAAGATCCTGATGAAGGCGAATGCCGAAGATCGCGTGAAGGCGGTGCTCGAGGTCTTCGAGCAGAAGTTGATCAAGCGCGGCATCAGCCTGCGGTCACTGGATGCCGGCAAGCCGTTCCCCAGCGGCAAGGAGTATCGGATCGAGGCATCCATCAAGCAGGGGATCTCGAGCGAGGACGCGAAGAAGATCGCGAAGATCATCCGCGACGAGGGGCCGAAGGCGGTGAAGAGCCAGATCCAGGGCGACGAGCTGCGCGTGCAGTCGAAGAGCCGCGACGACCTGCAGCAGGTGCAGGCACTTCTCAAGGGCAAAGAGCTGGATGTCGCGCTCCAGTTCGTGAATTACCGCTGACCCCGTGAACAGCGCCACGATGTCGGCGATCATCGCGGCCGCACTGCTCATCGTCGATTTCGTCATCCGCGTGCTGTCGCTCGTCGTGATCCCGCGGAATCGGCGCCCGCAGACGGCTCTCGCGTGGTTGCTGGCGATCTTCTTCATCCCGTACATCGGGTTCGGCCTGTTCCTGCTGCTCGGCACCTTCCGGCTGCCGAAGCGACGCCGCGAGAAGCAGCTGGAGATCAACGAACTCATCCTCGACAACACCGAGGGCTTCGACCGTGTTGCCGCGGAGGAGCCGTGGCCGTCGTGGCTCGGCCCGATCGTCGAACTCAATCGAACTTTGGGTGCGATGCCCATGGTCGGGGGCAACTCGGCGTCGATCTATCAAGAGGATGCCGCTGCCCTCGCCGCGATGACCGAGGAGATCGACCGCGCGACCAAGACCGTGCACGCCGAGTTCTACATCCTCGCACTGGACGCGACAACGAAGCCGTTCTTCGACGCCCTCGCCCGCGCGGTGGAGCGCGGCGTCATCGTGCGGGTGCTCTTCGATCATCTCGGCACTCTGCAGTACAAGGGGTTCCGCCCCGCGAAGCGCGCACTGACCAAGATGGGGGCTCGGTGGCACCTCATGCTGCCGTTCCAACCGCTTCGGGGGCGTTTCCAGCGGCCCGACCTGCGCAACCACCGCAAGCTTCTGGTGCTCGACGGACGGGTCGCGTTCACTGGATCGCAGAACGTGATCGATCCCGGCTACGAGAAGAGAAAGAATGCGAAGCGCGGTCTGCAGTGGAAGGACTTCATGGTTCGCTTCGAGGGACCGGTCGTCGCCGGCATCGACGCGCTCTTCGTCACCGACTGGTACGCCGAGACCGACGAGCTCCTGACCCGCGAGGCGGCACCCGCGCGCGAGGACGGACCCGGTCCACTCGACTGCCAGGTTGTCCCGAGCGGGCCCGGGTTTGCGGGCGAGAACAACCTGCGGCTGTTCAACTCGCTCGTCTACGCGGCCCACGAGAAAATCGTCCTCGTCAGTCCGTATTTCGTGCCGGACGATTCGATGCTCTACGCGATCACCACCGCGGCGCAGAGCGGCATCGAGGTGCAGCTCTTGGTCTCCGAGATCGGCGACCAGTTCTTCGTCTATCACGCGCAACGCAGCTACTACGAGGCGCTGCTGAGGGCCGGTGTTCGAATTTTCCTCTTCGAATCGCCGACGATCCTCCATGCCAAGCACTTCACGATCGACGACGCCGTGTCTGTGATCGGGTCGAGCAACATGGACATGCGCTCGTTCAGTCTCGACTTCGAGATCTCGGTCATGATCTCGGGGGGCAACTTCCTGCA
>JALYHS010000153.1 GCA_030776385.1 Actinomycetota bacterium | reverse complement strand
TGCTGAGACAGTCGTGAGCGACGGGTCGCCCGGCGCCGACCCGATCCGGGTCTGCGTGGTCGGCTGCGGCGCGATCGGCAGCCTGTTCGCGGCGCACCTGGCTCGCGTCGCGGGCGTCGAGGTCTGGGGGTATGACGTCTCGCGACCGCACGTCGACGCGATCAATGCCGAGGGTCTTCGCGTTGAGGTGGGCGCCAGGGGCGGCACCGACTTCGCGGTCCGCATCCACGCCCGCACAGACCCGAGCGAGATTCCGCCGTGCTCGCTCGGCGTGGTCGCGGTGAAATCCGAGTACACGGACAGCGCGCTCGAGGCCTCGGCGCCGATCTTCCCCGACGCGGCGGTGGCGAGCGTCCAGAACGGAGTCGGCAACGAGGAGGTGCTTGCGCGATACCTGCCGCGCGTCATCCGGGGCACGACCCTGATCGCGGGGGCGATCACCGCGCCGGGGGTGGTGCGCATGGATGCCGCGGGCGACACCTGGCTCGGACCGTTCGAGCCGTCCCCCGCTCGGCTCGACGAGGTCGAACTGCTCGCCCGGTTGCTGAACGCGGGCGGGATGACCGCCCACGGCCTACCGGACGCCCGCGGCGCGCAGTGGACCAAGCTGCTCTTCAACGCGGCGACAAACGCCCTGTGCGCGGTGAGCGGCTTGGCGACCGGGCAATTGACCGAGGTTCCGCAGCTCGCCGACATGGTTCAGGGACTTCTCGCCGAGGGCCGGGCCGTCGCCGCGGCGCAGGGGATCGTGCTTGACACCGATCCGCAGGAGGTACTCGACGACGCGATCGCGCGCGCGTATTTCCACCGGCCGAGCATGCTGCAGGATGTCGCTGCCCGACGCCGCACCGAGGTCGACGTGCTCAACGGGGGTGTGGTGGCTGCCGGACGCGAGCTCGGGGTGCCCACCCCGCTGCACGAGCTCATGGTCGGCCTGGTGCACGGCGTCGAGCTGTCGTGGACGTCCCGATCGGCGCACTGACTAGCGGCGCGCAGTTGGCGGCTCGAGCCGGGTGCCGACCGACCGCAACAGCTCGCGGAACCAGCGATGCCCGGGGTCGGGGTCGTTGGCGGTGTCCCACCAGAACGCCTCGGTGAAGGTTTCGCCCAGGACATCGCACGGCCTGACCACGATGTCGAAGGAGCCGAGGTATGGCAGCGCCGCGCGTTCCGGCATCAGCACGATGCACCGCGAGTTTTCGAGCAGGAACGGCACGGCGAGGTAGCTGTCGACGGAGATCTTCGATGACCCTTCGATGCCCAGCATGGCGAGCCGACGGAGCGGAGTGGTGGCCTGGTTGGGCCTGTCGAACACCCCGATCATCCGCGACGACCGAAGCAGGTCCACCGTGACCTGCTCGACGTTGGCACCCATCCGCGCGTTCATCGCGCACACCCAACGATCCTCGAACAGCGGAAGGTGCAGGAAATCGGTCAGCGCTCCGAGCGGAAGCACCGCCCCGTCGCCCGACTCGAGCATGTTCGGCACCGAAGGTCCCAGCAGCTCGAGTTGCAGGGATGCCAGCGGGGCTTCTGTCTCGAATCGCTGCAGAAGCTGCGGGCCGAGAACCGAGATCGCGTAGTCGGAGATGCGCACGCGGAAGCGACGGTCGCTGGTCGCGGGGTCGAAGTTCGAGGTCACCTCGAGCACGCGCTCGGATTCCCGCAGCGCGTGCGCCACGCGAGGGGCCAAGTCTTGCGCAAGAGGTGTGAGGTGGTACCGGCCGTTGCGCCGGACGAGCAGTGCATCCCCGTAGTGGACGCGCAGTTTCGCGAGGGAGGCACTGAGTGTCGGCTGGCTGAGTCCGAGCTGAGTCGCCGCACCGGAGACGCTCTCGTAGCTGAGGAGCGCGTTGAGGGCTGTGAGCAGGTTCAGGTCGAGGCGTCGCATCCGACAACTATAGAAAGCAACGATAAAGATATAGGTGATATCAGCTTGTGCCGTGCTCGTGGGACGGCGACAGTGGACTCACCTGAGACGCGATGGAGCATCCACATGACAGCAGTGAACGATTCGGCCGACGTGCTGTATCACCCTCTGAATCTCGCGCACACGGGCGATCCCGAGCAGCGTCTCGCCACGGCGCGGGCGACGTGCCCGGTGTCGACGGCGGCTCCACGGCTGCATGTGGTGGCCACGAACGAGCTCGTACGCGAGGTGCTGACCACCCCCGAGCACTTCGCCAACCGGGGCAACTTCACGTTGACCCCCGATCCGCCGTTCGACCCGAACGCGGTCATCACGAGCATGGATGGCGCGCAGCACACCGCCTTCCGTCAGTTCATGCGGCGCTGGTTCGCTCCGGTCGAACTCCGCAAGCAGGAGGGTCGCATCGAGCAGATCGTGTCCCGACTCCTCGGCGGCCTCGAAGCCGGACAGTCGATCGAGTTCGTCGAGCAGATCGCCCGCAAGGTTCCGGCCTGGACGGTCTACGCGTTCGTCGGACTTCCCGAGGAGGATTGGGAATCGATTCAACGGTGGACCGACACGATTCACGATCATCTCCCCAATGTGCCCGACGGTCTCCCCGAGCAGGTGGCGTTCCTCGGCTACCTGGACGAGTACGTCACCCGACGAGCCGCGAACCCCGAGTCCCGCTCCGAGGACCTGATCGACGGCCTGGTATTCACTCCGGGAATGACGCCATCCGAGGCCGCGGGCCACATCTCACAGATCCTCAACGCGGGGACCGCGACCACGACGAGTCTGATCTCGAATCTCTTCTACGAGCTGTTGCACGATCGCCGCAATTGGGAGAGGCTGTGCGCCGATCCCGCGCTCGTCAACGCCGCCGTCGAGGAGTCGCTTCGCCACGACGCACCGTTGCAATACGCGCTGCGAACTGTCGTCGACGACACCGAGATCGGCGGTTGCCCAGTGCACGCGGGTGACCGTCTGGTGGTCAGCCTCCAGTCGGCGAACTGGGACGAGACGGTGTGGGGTGCGGATGCCGGCGAGTACGACCTCGATCGCGGCACTCCCGAGCCGGTGATGAGCTTCGGCAACGGCATCCACACCTGCTTGGGCGCACCGCTCGCGCGGCTCGAGGCCCAGGTCGTGCTGCGACGCTTGGTCGTCGCGTTCCCCGCAATGCGGCTCGCCGAAGGGTTCGAGCGGCACCCGGCGCACGACCCGATGCTCCGTCGTCCCGCAACCCTGGAGGTCGTGCTGTGAGTTCGGTCCAGATCGACCTCACCCGCTGCGAAGGTCATGGGCTGTGCGAAATCGCTGCCCCGGCGGTGTACAGACTCAACGACGACGGTCAGGTCGAGCTCGTCGCCGACGAGCTCACGCCCGAACTGGTCGCCGCGGCGGAAGCGGGCGCCAGACTGTGCCCGGTGAACGCGCTCCGAGTCGTCGCGCGCGACGCGTCCTGAGGGGCGACGTCACGTGACGGTGAATGAAACCGACCAGGTGAGCGACGAGACCCGCGACGACGACGTGATCGTGATCGTGGGGGCCGGCCTCGGCGGTTGCAAGACCGCGGAGGGCCTTCGCCAGGGCGGATTCGCGGGCAGGCTCGTGCTGATCTCCGCCGAATCGGTGCCGCCGTACGACCGGCCTCCGCTGTCCAAGCA
>JALYHS010000152.1 GCA_030776385.1 Actinomycetota bacterium | reverse complement strand
CGTCCGGTCGGGACGGGGCTGGGACTCTCGATCGCGGCCCGGCTGGTTGAGCGACTCGGCGGCACCATCTCCGCGCACAGTGCGGACGGCGGCGGGGCGATGTTCCGCATCGTGATCCCGGGGTAGGTAAGGTCTCGTGGTCTCGTGGTCTCGTGGTCTGGCGGTCTGGCGGTCTGGCGGTCTGGCCGTCTGGCCGCGCCCCGCTGTTCTCGGGTCAACCCACGCCTCGGATGTCCTCTCCGCACCCCGCCTGCGGAGAGAAGTTACTCACCGATTACCCTCTACGACTAGAACATATGTTCGAAGAAGGAGAGAATCAAGACATGGCAATTTTCCAGCTCACCGCTCCGTCGGAGTCTCAGCTCGCTGGATCGAGCAGTGCCGTCGCGGCCTTTGCGCGGGCGTGTGCTGGGCTGGCTGATCTATCGAAGGGGTTTGATCCGCCGACGGCGGCCAGTTTCGCCGACACGGATCTGATTGCCGCGCAGCGCACCGTTGCCGAGATCCGTCGCAGGGCAGATGCAGCGGCCGCTGTGATCGCGGCGGAGATTGCTCACCGGTCGCGGCGCGAGTTGGGTGACGCCGGCCTGGCTCGTCGGCTCGGGGCGCGGACTCCCGAACTTCTCGTCGCTCGGGTGGCCGGCACGAGCGCGCGCGAAGCACACACGCTCGTCCAGGTCGGTGCGGTCATGTCGTCCGCGACCGCAGAGGTCCCCGATGCGACTCCCTGGCTTGCTCCCATCGTGGCGGCCGTGCGTGCGGGTCATCTCTCCGTGGCTGCTGCCGACGCGATCCGTGCGGGGCTCGGCTCGGAAGACGATTCCGTGTCTTCGACATTGCTCGAGGCTGCGGCCACCACGCTCCTGGGTCTCGCGGTCAGTCTGACGATCGAGCAGTTGTCGATTCGGGCACGCGACGAGAGAGCGGAAATCGACGAGCTCCACGTGCGCGACCGCGAGCAGGCGCTACGAGATCGCCGCTTCCTGCGCATCTTTTCCGAGTCCGACGGCATGACCCGGGTTTCCGGTCTTCTGGACCCCGAATCGGCTGCCGTTGTTGTGGCTGCATACGACGCCGCGACCTCGCCGCGGCGGGGAGGTCCGCGGTTTGTCGACCCCAGCGAAACTGCTCGTGCCGAGGAAATGCTCGCCGACGAGCGCAGCCTGGATCAGCTGGGTATCGACGCCTTCGTCGAGTTGATCCGACTCGGAACCGCCGTCGCCCCCGGCCGCCTTCTCGGCTCCCGCAAGCCTGCGGTTCGACTCGTCGTCAGCGAGCGCGAGCTGCGCGAGCGGCGCGGATCGGGCCGCATCGAAGGTCAGAGTGAGCCGGTCAGCATCGACACCGTCGAACGGCATCTCTGCGAGTCGGGCATCGTCCAGGTGCTCTTCGACGACGAGGGTCAGGCCATCAACGTGGGTCGCGAGCAGCGGCTCTTCACGACTCGTCAACGAGTGGCACTCGCGACGCGGGACGGTGGATGCCTGTTCCCCATGTGCGACAGACCACCCTCCTGGTGTGAGGCTCACCACATCAATGAGTGGTTCCGAGATCACGGTCGCACCGACACCGCCGACGGGGTTCTTCTCTGCCGACATCATCACCTTCTGGTACACAACAATGAGTGGCGGGTCGTCCGCGAGGGCGCAAAGTATTTCCTGGTTCCACCGCCGGAGTATGACTCTGCCCAAGAGCCGATCCCGGCGCCCACGAAAAGTGCCATCATGCGACGCGTTGTGGCAGCGGCGATCCCGGCAACGGCAGCCGGATAGCGCTGTGGAGCGAGTAGCGCTGTGGCGCGGTTCATCGGTGATGCTAGGTGCCATGGAGATTCGACCTCGTGTCATGCGTGCCGACAGTTCCGAGCGTGTTGCGCTCGAGTTGGGCGGCTGGCACGTCAGCGCTCGATCGTGGGGGGCCCAACTCGACGCGGCGGACGTTGACCGAGCAGCCCTCCGGGCGGCGATCGCACGGGTCGCACCCCTCGCGACGACGCGGAGCCTGAACGAAGACGACGTGGCCGCTGTGCTCGCGCTCGACGAGCGGACCCTCGGAGACTATCCGGGCGGACCGGCAACTCGACATCAGGCGCTCAGTCGCGCTCGAGCGAGCGTCAACGAGAGTCGGTACGGTGTCGGAGCGTTCAGCTCAACCGGCCAGCTTCTCGCCATGAGCTATCTGGACGTGGACCTCGCGAATACGACAGCGGAGACGGACTTCACCGTCGTCGCTCCGGAGGCCCGTGCCCGGGGACTCGCGCGCGCGGTCAAGGCCGACGCGGTGCTCACCCTCCTCGCCCGTGGTGTCCGCCGATTCCGGACCGGCGGGTCGAGCGAGAACTCGGCCATCATCGCGACCAACAACGCGCTCGGGTACGTCCGAGACGAGGAATGGGTCACGCTCATGCCCTGAGTCGGAGATGGTTGCGAGCTACGCGGCGACCGCCTCGCGCGACAGCTCGTCGTCGAACTCGGGGATGCCGCGAGCATCGAGGGAAGTCTCGACGATGGTGAGGCCCTCCATGCCGGGGAGCTTCGCGATGTGCGAGTCGACGTCGCGAATGAGCTTGCGCCCCTCCGAACCGCCGAACAGGTCGCTCATGACGTGCTTGACCTCGTCCTCGGAACTGATCGTCGAACCGACAGGGCCCCAGAACTTGCGGAGAGCGAAGCGGGCGATGACCTGGGCCTTCTTACTCGCCAGGAGCCGCTCACGTGCCTGGGAGGCGTAGAAGGCGACGTGCTTGGTCTCCTGGGCCGCGATTCGCTTCAGCAGCTCGGCGAGCACCGGGTGACCCTCCTTCTTCGCCATCCGGAGGTATGCAGCGTTCGCCGACCACTCGTTCGCGGCACCCCACGCCATGTGCACCGCGACGAAGTCGTGGCCGACGAGACCGCCGAGGAGGGACTGCTTGATCGGGTCGAGACGGTCCTTCCACCCCAGCTTGACCCGGGTGGCCTTCAGCTCGTCGAAGTCGACGACGATGCCGTGCTTGCCGAGGACCGCGGCGAGAGCCTCGCCGTGCCAGAACTCCTCACGGTTCCACATCGTCATGAAGGCGCCGATCTCCGGCTCCTTGTGTGACGGGGTGGTCAGCAGGTCGCGGAGGTAGCAGACGGTGTGATATTCCACATCGCACATATAACGAAGGGTGCGCAGAGTCGACGCGGGCAGCGGCTGGCTGTCGAAGGTGTCGAAATCGAGATCGCCCCAGGCAACGGCGCTGGAATTCGTCGTGTACTTGTCGATGTCGAATGCCATGGTGAGTCCTTCAGTTCGCGTGTCCGGATGCGCGATCGGCGTGGAGTGCTGACGCCTCAATCACATCACGCTTCGGTGAACGATTGCCGCGTTTCCAATTGTCGATCTTCCAGTTTCTTCGTTGCGCCTCGCGTGCCAGTTGGGTGTCGGGGTTGACTGCATGGGGGTTTCCCAGCAACTCGAGCCACACGAGGTCGGCGTGGCTGTCCCCGTAACCGTAGGACAGGGCCAGATCGAGCCCATGCTCCTCGGCGTATCGACGCACCCAGGCGGCACGCGCCTCGTCGACGAGGGGTGGCTTCGCGAGGTAACCGGTGAGCACGCCGTTCTTCTCGTGCATATGCCCGCCGACGACTTCGTCGAAGAGGCCCGCCAGCGGCTCGGCGAGCGTTTCGATCGAGCCGGTGACGAGGACTGTTCGGTGTCCGGCGTCCCGATGGGCCTGGATCGCCTGGATCGCAGCGTGGCTGGTGTGCCGGTACATGGTGTCGGCGAAACCGCCGCGCACGATCCGCTCGAGGCGCGCAACCGGCATCCCCTCGTAGCGCCGCAGGAACGAGCGGATGAACTCGCCGCGATCGCGACGCTCGGCGCGCAGGTAGCCACGCAGCGATCCGAGGATGGACAGTACCTCGGCCGGCCATGCGGCTTTCCCCACGCCCGCTGACCTGACCCAGAGGTACTGCTGAACGATGTTGGAGTCGACGACGGTGCCCTCGAGGTCGAAGACGGCGAGCACGTCAGTGGCTGGGACGAGGGTGTCCGATGGCGGTGCGGCGGCGGCCTCTGCGGCCTTCTTCTGCGCCCGCTTCGCCGAGAACTCGGCGGTCAGCGCGGTGACGGCCGGGAAGTGGACTTTGAGCATGTAGTCCTCCCAGTCGATCGCGGCGATGTCGAAGCCGAACTCGGCGCGCTTGTTCGCGGGGAGGGCGTCGTGCAAAGCCCGCAGGTTGCGGTCGTCGAAGATGATCTCCGTCTGCACATAGACGAGGTAGAGCTGATTGAAGTTGCGCAGGGTCTTCAGATCGGCGATGTTGCGCAGCATCTGGTTGTGCCACTGCCGCACCCGCTCGGTGTCCGGGAGCCTGCCGAGTACCTTCTCGGCGGTCGTGGCGAGTCGTTCCTTGCGGCGCACCCCGGTGTCCAACCTGTTGATGACCGGGAACTTCCAGGTCGGGACCGCGAGGTCCGTGCCCTTCTTGTCCTTCATCGGATGGTCGAGGAAGTACTTGTTCACGTAGCCGAACATCTGGTGGAACGGCAGCGGGTTCGAGGCGCCGGAGGCCACGTGGTAGTACTTCGGCTCATTCTTCGGGGCGGGATTGGCGGCCGCGGCCAGGATCGCGTTGACGACGTAGTCGACCGGGATGACATCCAGAATCGAGTCCGGCAGGCCAGGGAACTCCGGCAGCAGCCCGCGACCGTAGGCGATGATCAGCGGGTCGGCCACCTTGAAGCCGTCGATCCACCCCGGGAAGGGATGCTGCAACGCGCTCTCGATGATCGCGGGGCGCACGATGGAGAGGCGGTGGCCGTTCTCGCCCCACAGCTCCTCGGCGGCGCGTTCGGAGAACGCCTTCGTGAGCGTGTAGACGTCGGTCCAGCCGAGAGACTGCGCGCGGGTACGGCCCGCGTCGATCAGCTCGGCGGTGACCCACGCGATCCGAGCCTCTTCGCTCGCCTTGGCGACCGCCTGCGGACCCTCTTTGCCGTGCTTGGCGCGGGCGGCATCCATGAAGATGCGGAGTTGATCGGATTCGCGCGACAGGATCTCGACGCGATCGCGGGCGGCGCGGGCCGCCGCGTATTCGGTGCGCCAGTCGACCTCGTGGGTCAGGCGTGCCTCGGGCGCGACGCCCTTGCGCAGACCGCCGACGTAGCAGGTGGAGACGTGCACGACCCGGGGATCGCCGCCACTCTCAAGGAGCCGCTCGTACAGGTTGATCGCGCCGTTGACGTTGGTGTCGAATGCCTCGTCGATGGGCGGATCGAAGGAGACGACCGAGGCCGAATGGATCGCGATGTCGAGATCCTTCGGAAGGGGCGGGATCGAGCCCATCGCGCCTTCGACGATGCGCACGCGCTCGGCAGCCGCCTTCGCGACCGCCTTCTCGCCGACCTTCTCACGCCAGGAGTCGAACACCGGCTTGGCGAGCAGTTCGGCGACGCGGGCGGCGGTGTCTTCGCCCGCCTTGGTGCGAACCAGGATCGAGATGGTGGTCTCGGGGTGCGCCGAGAGCAGTCGCTCGAGCACGGCCTGCCCGACGAAGCCCGTAGCCCCAGTCAGGAAGACGTGCGCGGAGCCGAGATCGGTCGTCGCACGCTGGGATCTCGATGGCGCAGGTGTCACGGAATGAGTCTCGCAGAAATGGTCGGCGCAACGGTGCTGAGACCGGGAAGGGCCGCGATCAGATCCTGGATGCGGCGCACCTCGGCCCGCCCGTTCTCGGTACCGAACACGATCTGGTCGAAGAAGGTGCGGTCGTCGTCTGAATGCTCGACGGCGCCGACGGGCCAGACCATGTTGGTCAGCTCACGGGTCGCGAGTTTGCGCGCCTTCGCTGAGAGCGCAAGGCGGCGGGTGGCCTCCTCGGAGAGGAAGCGGATGTGGCGGTCCTTGATCCCGTTGACGAGTTCCACGATCGAGCTCAGACCGGTGGCGAGCTCGCCCAGGCGCCGATATGCCGCTTGGGTGATCCATTCGTCAACGAGGCCCGTGGTGACATGGGCGGCGACGATCTGCGGTCCGTCGATGTTGCCTTGGATGGCGCGAGCCACCGGGCCGCGACGCTCCTGGCGCTCCAGGACGGCGCGTCGAATTCCGCCGGCGGGAGCCGAGGAGTGCAGGTCGTCCCCGGTCGCCTCGAGCACCGCGTCGAGCGCGTCGGCGATCCAGAACTTCTCGAACGCCCAGGTGGTGAGGAATGCGGTGACGCGGGCGTCCTTGTGCGTCGCGGTGACGAGCAGGTTGCGCAGGCGCTGCATGGTGGAGCGCTCCAAGTCGCGCAGCAGACGCAGCAGGCGGATCGCGTCGCCGCCCAGACCGGAGACCGCGATCGCCTCCAGGTCGAGCTGGCCGCGGTGGCTGCCCTGTGCCGTGCGCGCGAAGTCGCGAACGTTGAATGCGCCGTCCTCGAGTGAGCGGCCGTCGGTGAGGTGATCGGACTCGGTGCTGCGCGGAGTCATGGGATGAGGACCTTCCAGAATGGGGCGAAGCCGCCCACGGCGGGAACGGTGCTCAGTTGCACCGTATCGTAAGGCATATGGGAACTGCTCTGGTCACGGGGGGCACGTCCGGCATTGGCGCCGAGTTCGCCCGTCAGTTGGCCGATCGCGGGCATGACGTCGTGCTCGTCGCCCGCGACACCGGACGACTCGACGCGATGGCCGCCGAACTGCGGGCGCGCGGCCGTGAGGTCGAGATCATGGTCGCCGATCTCGCGACGCCGGAGGACACGGATCGGGTGGCGGAGAGGCTGGCCGACCCCGCGCATCCGATCGACTACTTCATCAACAACGCGGG
>JALYHS010000151.1 GCA_030776385.1 Actinomycetota bacterium | reverse complement strand
CAAGACGACGACCCTTTCGGCGATCGCCGGACTCATCAAGACGATGGGTGGCACGGTCCAGCTCGAGGGCGTCTCGACCGCGAAGCGTTCGGCGTATCAGTTGGCGCGCGCGGGTGTTGCCCTGGTGCCAGAAGATCGAGCTCTCTTCAACGACCTCACCACGCGTGAGAATCTCAAAGTCGCGGCGGGTCGGAGCGGTCGTCGCCACGGCGGGGCTCTCGGGAGCAACGAGGAGCAGGTGCTCGAGCTGCTGCCCGAACTGAAGAAGTGCCTCGGCCGCAAGGCTGGTCTGCTCTCGGGAGGCGAACAGCAGATGCTCGCGGTGGGGCGTGCGCTGGTCGGCAACCCGCGGCTCCTCATTGTCGACGAGATGAGCCTCGGCCTCGCCCCGGTGGTCGTGGAGCGACTCCTCCCCGTGCTCAAACGCATCTCCTCGGACCTCGGCACCGCGGTGCTGGTCGTCGAGCAGCACGTCGCGCTGGCGATGGATGTCGCGTCCCGCGCCTATGTGCTCGCACACGGCCAGGTCGTGCTCGAGGGCACCACCGAGAAGCTCAAGCACGACCAAGCCCTCATCACCGCTTCGTACTTCGGCGACCCAGACGCCGAAGCCCAACTGTCGGCATCCGCCCTGGATGCCGCGACCCCCGACCGTCCTGCCGCACCGCACGACCCCCGGGAGTGAACCCGTCCGCCGGACGGGGTCTGCGCCACAGAAACTGCAAAGAAGGAGTGACATGGCAATCAACCTGCGATCACGGGGCGCAGCCCTCGGGATCATCGTCGTCGGACTCAGTCTGGCGATCGCCGGCTGTTCCGGCACCAGCACCACTGCTCCATCGACCTCGGCCGCAGCGGGTGACCCCTTCGGAACACCCAATGCCGCCAAGGGCGATCCGGTCGTCTTCGGCGCTTTGAACCTCGAATCCGGCCCGGTGACCTTCCCCGAGGCACTTCTCGCCGAGCAGGCCGCCATCTCGTACGTCAACGCGTACAAGGGCGGCATCGGCGGTCACCCGATCAAGCTCGTCACCTGTCAGACCGACGGAAGCCCGGCGACATCGCAGCGCTGCGCCAACCAGATTCTCGACCAGAAGCCGGTGGCCATCCTCGGTGCCGCAGATACCGGAGCGCCCGGTGCCATCCCGGTCTGGGCGAACGCGAATCTCCCGTACCTGGGCGGCATCGGCTTCACCCCGGTCGAGCAGAACTACAAGAACGCCGTCATCTTCTCGGCGGTTTCGAGCGCCGACAACGCGACCTCAGGCTACTACGCAGGCACGACGCTCAAAGCGAAGTCGGCAGCCGTGATCTACACCTCGGACACCCAGGGCACGGCCTCGGCCGAAAACTGGATCATCCCCGGGCTGACCAAGTCGGGCGTTTCCAAGGTCACCAAGATCGCTATCCCGCCGACCGCATCCGACGTGTCGTCGGCGGTGGCTACCGCGGTTGGGGCGAACCCTGATGTGATCTTCGTGGATGCTCCGGCGGCGTGCCCGAACATCCTGAGCTCGCTGAAGCAGCTCGGCAACACCGCCAAGATCATGGGCATCGACCCCTGCACCTCGCCAGCGGCCATCGCCGGTGCCAACGGAGGTGCCGAAGGCCTGTACTTCGCGACCGCCGTGCTCGACCCGGGTGCGGGGACCGCCGAGACGAAGCTGTACCTCGCCGCCATGCAGAAGTATGCGCCGGCGAGCACCGCTCTCGACTCGATCGCCTCCGTGGGATTCCAGACCGTGATCAACGTGCAGGCGGCTCTGGCTAAGTCGACGCCGGCCGATCTGACGACCGACAAGATCATGGCGGCGTTCAAGACCGGTTCGGATCACCCGAACTTCTTGGGCCACCCGTACACCTGCGATGGCACCGCGCTCCCCGGCTTCACCGCCATCTGCAACACCTACGAGCAGGTTCGTCAGGTGAAGAATGGCAAGGCTGTCGCCGTCGGTAACGGCGACTTCATCAACGCCTTCGGCAAGTAGCAGCTCACCAACACCTGTTTCACCAACGAGGAATGTGACGAACACCAGTGGACATCTTGCTTTTCGTGCTCCTTGGACTCGGGGCCGGGTCGGTTTACGCCCTCCTCGGCCTCGGGTTGGTGCTCAAGTACCGGAGCACAGGGGTCATCGACTTCGCCCATGGCGCGGTCGCGATGTTCAGCGCGTACGTGTTCGTTCGCTTGCGATCCACGGGAACCCTCGAGTTCCCGTGGATCGTCCTCCCCCACGAGATCCAACTCACCAGCAACAATGAGGGTCTTCCCGTCGGACTGGCCCTCGTCATCACCCTCGTATACGGCTCCGCATTCGGTCTCCTGCTCTTCGTGCTGGTCTACCGGCCGCTGCTCCGGGCGGCGCCGCTGACCAAGGTCTGTGCCTCCGTCGGCGTGATGCTGCTCTTGCAGGCGATCGCCGTCCTGAACTTCGGCACCACCTCGGTGGCGGGCCTTCCCGTACTGCCGTCGACGGCCATCCGCTTCGGGCCGATCGCATTCCCCTCAGACCGTCTGATCCTTGCGGGGCTCGTGGTCGTCGTCGCGGTCGTGCTGCTGGCGGTGTACCGCTGGACGCGCTTCGGCCTCTCCACCCGTGCCAGCGCCGAGAACGAGACGGGCGCGTCGCTCATCGGCATCTCTCCGACCGCGATCGCGGGGCGCAACTGGGTGATCGCCAGTTTCCTCGCGGCCGGCTCCGGAATCCTGATCACCCCCATCTCGTCGCTCGACCCCAGCTCGTACACGCTGTTCGTCGTACCGGCGCTCGGCGCGGCCCTCATCGGGCGCTTCCAGTCCTTCGGGTGGACTGCGGCCGCGGGGCTGTCGCTCGGCGTCGCCCAGTCGCTGCTGATCAAGCTGCAGACGGTGTGGACCTGGCTGCCGCAGCAGGGACTCGCCGACGGCCTCCCGTTCCTCATCATCCTGATCGCGATGACACTGAGCGCACGGCGGCTGGGTGCCCGCGGCAATCCCGGTACCTGGCGCAATCCCTCGCTCGGACGCCCGACTCGCCCCCTGCTGACCTCGGTCATCGTCTTCGTGCTGGGAGTGATCGTGCTCGTGCTGCTGCAGGGCTCGCTCCGCGCCGCGTTCATGTCGTCGCTCGTGACGGTCTGCATCTGTCTCTCGCTGGTGCTGCTCAGTGGTTTCGTCGGTCAGGTTTCGCTCGCGCAGATGTCGTTCGTTGGCGTGGGGGCCTTCGTCCTGAGCCACCTCGGTGTCGCACTCGGCCTGCCCTTCCCTCTCCCGCTGATCATCTCGGCGCTGCTCGTCGTGCCGTTGGGGGTACTGATCGGTCTGCCCGCGCTGCGCGTTCGGGGGGTGAGTCTCGCGGTCGTGACTCTTGCCACCGCGGCTGCCATGGACGCGCTGGTGTTCAGCAACGTCGGCTTCACTGGAGGCCTCGGCGGTCGCACGATCGCGTCTCCCAATTTCTTCGGGCTCGACATCGGCGTCGCCCAGGGCAAGGACTACCCGCGGGTGATTTTCGGCGTCGCGCTGCTGGTGGTGGTTGTCTTCGTCGGCTACACCATCGCCCGCCTTCGAACGTCGGCGACGGGGCGCATGCTGGTCGCCATCCGCTCCAATGAACGCGCGGCGGCGTACGTCGGAATCCGTGTCGCTCGGACCAAGCTCTACGCCTTCGCTCTCTCCGCGTTCATCGCTGGGATCGGCGGTGGCCTGCTCGCGTACCAGCAGGGCACGGTGTCGTCCAGCTCGTTCGCGGTGTTCAGCTCACTGAGTGTTCTGGCGATTGCCTACGTGGCGGGAATCGGGCGCATCGCCGGTGCCGTCATCGCGGGCATCATGTTCGCCTCAGACGGTCTCTTCGTCTCGTTCCTCGACAAGACGCTCCACATCGGGCAGTACCAGATGATCGTCGCGGGCATCGCCCTGGCGATTACTGCGGTGCAAAACCCGAACGGTGTCGCACACGAGCTCGTGGGGGCAAAGGGGCTGGCCCCGAAGATCGTGCGGCTGCGCGATCGCGTGTTCCCGCCGCTCGGCGTCGCGAAGTCGGCTTCCACGGCCGCCGCGAAGCCCACGGCGGAGACGCCGGCGACTCCGGTCGCTCGGTAGGTACCGGCTGATGGTCGACGGACGCACCCACGACATCCCGCTGAAGGACGCCCGCGCGCTCATCCAGCGCGCAATCGACAAGGCCGAGCAGCTTGGGCTGCGCGGCGGCATCGCCGTCGTCGGCGCGAGTGGTGCCCTGGTGTCGACGTCGCGAATGGACCGCGGCGGCGCGGGGGGTATGACGCGGGCGCGCTCGAAGGCGTGGATCTCGGCCACTCAGCAGGTGCCGAGTGCCGAGCATCTCGCGCGGATGAACTTCGTCTCGCCTCCCGTCGAGCAGGGCTTCAAGTCCGCGTCGCCGGAGTCCCTGTTCCCCGGCGCGGGGGGAATGCCGATCTCGGTGAGCGGGAAACCCGGCGACGAGATCATCGGCGGCATCGCGGCCTCCGGGGCGACGGTCAGCCCGTTCTTCCCGGCCGGTATTGCGCAGGAGAAGATGATCGCAGACGGCCGGCCGGCTAACCCCGAAGACCTGCTGATCCACTACGCGCTCGGCATCCCGTACCTCGGTCAGCACGGTGACGATCTGGCGCGCTGGGATCGCAGTTTCGGCGCCTTCCCCGCCGACCCGCCTTCCGGCCTCGGCATGGCGGACGCGCCACGCGCCTCGGCTCAGCACGAGCACGAGTGGGCGGTCGGACTCGCCGACGAGGTCATGGCCGAGGCATCGGCGCGCGGGGTAAAGGTGGCCGTGGCGATCGTCGACCATCGCGGTGACCCGATCCAGCAGGACGTCATGGATGGTGCCGCCACCTTCGCGGCGTTCGCTTCCCTCGCGCTGGCCGCGACATCCGCGACCTTCCAGTGCCCGAGCGTCGAAGTGGCAGCCCGCTACGGAACTCCGGATGCCCTGCGCCAGCTCGGTACCACCCTCCCCTTCCCGATCCTCACCACTGCCGGCGGTCTGCCGATCGTCGAGGAGGGACGCTTCGTCGGAGGACTGGGGATCGCCGGCCCCACCCCGGAGCTGAGC
>JALYHS010000150.1 GCA_030776385.1 Actinomycetota bacterium | reverse complement strand
GACCACCGCGACGGTGAAGGCCACGGACATCATCGGCTTCAGCCGCCCTGCCCTGACCGGCCATGTCGGAACGCTCCGCAGCGTGCTGCTACCGAACGGCAAGCGCGCGCTCGTCATCGGGGCGCGGACACACTTCTACGAGGGCCACGGCGTGCGCCGGGTCGTGCACTCCGTACGCACCGCAGCCGCCGCGGGCGCGACGACCATGATCCTGACCAACGGGGCCGGCGGCATCCGGGAGACCTGGACGCCGGGAACCCCGGTGCTGATCAGCGACCACATCAACCTCACCGCCGCATCGCCGCTTGAGGGCGCGACCTTCATCGACCTGACCGACCTGTACGCGAAGCGTCTGCGCGAGCTAGCGCGCTCGGTCGCGCCCGAGCTCGACGAGGGCGTGTACACGCAGTTCCGCGGCCCGCACTACGAGACCCCGGCCGAGGTGCAGATGGCGAAGGCGATCGGCGGCCACATCGTCGGGATGTCGACGGCCCTCGAGGCGATCGCGGCGCGCGAGGCCGGGATGGAGATCCTCGGACTCTCGCTGATCACGAATCTGGCCGCGGGCATCTCGGCCGAGCCGCTGAGCCACGCCGAGGTGCTGCAGTCCGGACGTGACGCCGAGCCGGTGATCAGCGCCCTTCTCGCTCGGATCGTCGCGAAACTCTAGGGAGCTGCTCATGGTCGACGATGACCTTCTCGACTCCGCCCGGGACTGGGCGGCGCAGGACCCGGACCCGGCGACTCGGGCCGAACTCGATCTCCTTGTCGAGCGCGCGCAGGCGGACGACGAGCCAGCGGCCCGCGGCCTGGCTGAGCGGTTCAGCGGTCGGCTCGCGTTCGGTACTGCGGGCCTGCGGGGAGAGCTCGGGGCAGGTCCGATGCGGATGAACCGCGTGCTCGTGTCGCAGGCCGCAGCGGGACTCGCAGCATTCCTGACGGCCCGCGGCGGGCATCCGTCCGTCGTCATCGGCTACGACGGACGTCACAACTCGGAGATCTTCGCGCGGGACACCGCCGAGCTGATGCAGGGCGCGGGCGTTCGGGCGGTTCTGCTGCCCCGTGCGCTGCCCACCCCCGTACTGGCCTTCGCGGTGCGGCACCTCGACGTGAGCGCCGGCGTGATGGTGACCGCCAGCCACAACCCTGCGCGCGACAACGGGTACAAGGTCTACCTGGGCGGGGTGGACGGCGGCTCGCAGATCGTGCCGCCCGCCGACGGCGAGATCGCCGCCGAGATTGCGCGGATGGCATCCGGATCGATCGCCGGTCTGCCGCGCGACACCGGCTACGAGGTCGCTTCGGAGCGGGTGGTCGCTGCCTACATCGGGGAGACGGCCGCCCTGGCCGATGCTCCGTCGTCGTTGAACATCGTCTACACGCCCCTGCACGGGGTCGGATGGGAGACCGCAGCGGCCGTGTTCTCGGCGGCCGGTTTCGCGACACCGACGACTGTCGACGAGCAGGTGCGCCCCGATCCCGACTTCCCGACCGTTTCGTTCCCGAACCCGGAGGAGCCGGGAGCTCTCGACCTCGCCATCGAAACGGCACGGGCATCCGGGGCGGACCTGATCATCGCGAACGATCCCGACGCCGACCGGCTCGCGGTGGGGGTACCCGACCCGAGCGCTGACGGCGGCTGGCGGAGGCTGAGCGGCAACGAGCTCGGCTGGCTGCTCGGCTGGCGTGCGGCCCGTCGACTGGATGCCGCGGGGGGAGACGGTCTCGAGGGCACCCTCGCCTGCTCGGTCGTGAGTTCGCCGGCCCTCGGCGCCATCGCCCGGCACTACCGACTGGACTTCGTCGAGACCCTCACCGGATTCAAGTGGATCTCGCGCGTCGGTGGCCTCGCCTTCGGCTACGAGGAGGCGCTCGGCTACCTCGTCGACCCCGAGAAGGTGCGCGACAAGGACGGCATCTCGGCCGCCGTCGAAGCGGTGCAGCTGTTCACCGAACTCGCGAAGTCTGGTACCTCACTCGACGAGCATCTCGCCGAGTTCGCGGAGACCTTCGGCGGCTACGCCTCCTCGCAGATCTCGGTACGAGTCTCCGAGCTCGCGCAGATCCCCCGCACCATGGCGCGGCTGCGCGCCTCGCTGCCCGCGCACGTGGGCGGCATCCGCGTCGAGAGCATCGACGACTTCGCCGACGGTTTCGGCAGCTTCCCCGCGAGCGATCTCCTGCGCCTGCACCTCCACGGCGGCGGACGCGTGATCGTGCGCCCGAGCGGCACAGAGCCGAAGCTCAAGTGCTATCTGGATGCCGTGGCGAGCGAAGGAACCGCGACCGAACGCCTGGCCGCGGCGGCCGCCACCCTCGCGGCACTGGACGCGGGGATGCGCGAGCTGCTCGACGACTGACTTCCGGCGGCGGCGGCCCCCGCGGCGCCGTTGCTCAGCCCAGCGCCGCCTCGAGTTTCTCGGTCAGCTCGTTGGTGTCGAAGTAGTTCGCCACCACGATGACGTCGGCGGAAGTCGTGCCGATCGCGTCCACGAACTCGGGGCTGGTCAGGATGATCTGTGCGTCATCCGCCTCGGCGTGCAGTGACTGCAGGTCGGTGGCGACGACGGTGGCGCTCAGGCCGAGGCGCAGCAGCACCCGCTCGGCGTTCACCTTCAGGATGCCACTTGTCCCGACGCCGGCGCCGCAGATGGCCACGATCTTCACACGATCCCCCTCACAGCGCTGCCCCCAGGATCTCGCGCACCGCATCGGCCGAGCCCGCCGCAGCGAGCCGGGAGATCGCATCCGAGTCGTTGAAGACGTTCGCCAGCTCGGCGACAAGGGGAAGGTGGTGCTCCGGCGACGCGACCGCGAGGGCGAGCACGACCCGGACCGGATCGTTGTGCGCGTTGCCGAATGGCACCGGGGTGGCCAGCGTCACAACGGCGAGCCCGTCGCGCAGCACCGCGGGGCCCGGGCGGGCGTGGGCGAGAGCAAGCCCCGGCGCGATCACGACGTACGGGCCGTGCTCCTCGATCATTCGGATCATCTCGTGCGCGTAGTCGGAGGTCGTCGCACCGCTCGCCGTCAATGCGGCGCCGGCGAGCGTGACGGCGGCGCGCCAGTCGCTCGCCTCCGCCCCCAGGGCGATCGCCGAATCCGGAACGGCGGGAAAGGTCATCAGGCCGCGCCGAAGCCGCTGTCGATGCGCTCGACGAGCTCCTCACGGTCCTCGAGGGGAAGGAACGCGGCCTCTGCCGCATTGAGCTGGAAGGTCTCGAGGTCCTCGAGCCCGTAGCCGAAGGCCTCGACGAGCAGGCCGAGCTCGCGGGTGAGGGTCGTGGCGCTCATCAGACGGTTGTCGGTGTTCACCGTCACGCGGAAGCCGAGCTGATAGAGCAGGTCGAAGGGGTGGTCGGCCATCGTCGTGCCCCAGGCCGCAATGGCGCCGGTCTGCAGGTTCGAACTGGGGCTCGTCTCGAGGGCGATACCGCGATCCTTCACCCACTGCGCGACGCGACCGAGCGTGACGTAGGTGCTGTCATCGTCGGAGCGCTCGATCGTGATGTCCTCGGCGATGCGTACGCCGTGGCCGAGTCGCAGTGCGTGACCGTCGACCAGGGCGCTGAGGATGCTGTCGATACCATCCGCCTCGCCCGCGTGGACGGTGGCCGGGAACGAAGACCGAGCGAGCAGGTCGAACGCCCCTGAGAGCCGCGACGGCGGGAACCCAGCCTCCGGCCCGGCAATGTCGAAGCCGACGACACCCGAGTCGCGGTGCCGCAGGGCGAGTTCGGCGATCTCGGTGCCGCGGTCCAGGTGGCGCATGGCGCTCACCAGCTGCCCGGCCCGGATCCAGCCTCCCGAGGATGCCACGGCATCCGTCGCCTGATCGATGCCGAGTTGCACGGCCTCGACCGCCTCGTCGAGGCTCAGCCCGCGCTGGAGGTGCTGCTCGGGCGCCCAGCGCAGCTCGCCGTAGATCACGCCGTCCGCGGCGAGGTCCTCGACGAACTCGCGGGCCACGCGCGTGAGCCCCTCCGCGGTCTGCATGACGGCGATCGTGACGTCGAAGGTCTTGAGGTACTCCACGAGGGAGCCGCTGTCTGACTTCTGGGCGAACCACGCGGCGAGTGCCGGCGCGCCGGATGCGGGCAGTTCGAGACCCAGCGGCTCGGCCAGCTCGATGACGGTCTGCGGCCGCAGCCCGCCGTCGAGGTGATCGTGCAACGACACCTTCGGCAGTTCGCGGATCGCCTTCCGGCTCCCCGGCACGACCACGTCTTCCCCGACCACGCTCATGGGTCCAATCTACTGGCCTGTGGTCTGGGAACTCTCCGCCAGTGGACCGCCAAGCCTCGCCTCGATGGCCCGCGCGGTCGCGGTCGTCGCCGTGAGCACCTGCTGGATCGGGATGGCACTGAAGCTTGTCGCCACGTACGGCACCGTGAGGGCGGCGCGCGCGTGCCCGACCGGCGCTCCCTCTGGACCGCGGACCGCCACCTGACCGCGGATCGCCACGACGAGGTCCGTGATTCCGGCCTGCAGCGGATCCTCGCGGAGCAGCGACTCGACTCCGCCGAGGAGCACCGCGCCGGTCGCCGTCGTGTCGGCCGGGAACACCGCCCCGACCCGCACGCGGTACCCGAAATCGGCGGGGCTCTCGAGTTGCGCGATCACCCGCACCGCTCCCGCATCCAGCACACTCAGGTTGCAGGACTGCCGCACCTGTTCGCTGAGCGCCCGCATGAGCGGCAGGCTCGCATCGAGGAGTCCGCGGAGCGCGGGCTGGCGATGTGCGAGATCGAAGGCGGCCATCGAGAACGAGTAGAGACCCGAGTCGGGGTCGCGCAGCAGCCAGCCCCGTGACTCGAGCGTCGTCAGAACTCTGAACAGCTGGCTGACGGTTCGACCCGTCGCCTCGGCGATGTCGGTCTGCGAGAGGGGACGGGTGCTGTCGGCCAGGAGTTCGAGCACGTCGAAGGCCTTGTCGAGCGCCGGGACCGAATATTCCGCTGAGGGCATGGCGTCCGACCGCTACTTGTCCGCCTGCATCGAGCGGAGCATCCGCCGGGCGATCTCGCGATCGATGTCGTCCGGCACCGGCTGCGCGCCGGAGCGCAGGGAGAGGGTGTCGGTCGCGACACGTTCCAGCGAGAGCACCTGCAGGAGGAAGCCCAGGTCCATCGACTCGAGTGAGTTGCCCTTCGGCTCGCGGCCTGCGAGATTCATCATCCGCCCATCGGCGAGCAGGATCACGTGGCGACCGCCCGGGAGGTCGATGCGCTCGATCGCGCCGTCCGCGCCCGCCAGTTGGCGGGATCCGGTCGACATGGCGTGCAGTCCCGCGACGTCGATCTCCCACGGGAAGTGGCCGCAGTTCGCGAGCACCGCCCCGTCGGCGACGGCCTCGAAGAAGGGCGCCGTCAGGATGTCAGGATGCCCGGTCGCGGTGATGAACACTTCGCCCCACTCGGCGAGGTCGAGGATGTCGGCGACCCGGAATCCGTCCAGTGCGGCCTCGAACGCCTTCAGCTCGTCGATCTCGACGACCGCCACCTTGGCCCCGAGAGCCCGGAGGTAGTGCGCGACGCCGCGGCCGCACCATCCGTATCCCGCGACGACGAAACGTCGCCCGGGAACCATCAGGTTCGTGATGCGCATGAAGCTCTCGACGACGGACTGGCCGACGGCGTGCTTGTTCTCGCCGATCGCCTTCAGAAGGCTGTCGTTGATCACGATCACCGGGAACGGCACCTGCCCGGCCAGCTCGCCGCGCAGTCGGTCCCCGCCCGAGGTGGTCTCCTCGGTGCCCCCGACGATCTCGGCCGTACTGCCGCGCGCGACGACACCCGCCGCAAGATCGGCCCCGTTGTCGAGCAGGATGTCGGGGCGCGCGTCGAGCACGGCCGAAATGTTTGCGTGGTGCTGGTCGAGATCGTCGTCGCGGCGCCCGAACGCGGTTATCCCCTGGGAGCGGATGAACGCGACGATGTCGTCCTGGGTGGAGCCGTGGTTGCCGGTCGCCACGAGCTCGGCTCCGCCGGCCGCGAGGGTCTCGAGCAGCACGGCGGTCTTCGGCTCGAGGTGCAGCGACATGCCGATCCGGTGGCCAGCAAACGGGCGCGAGCCGCGGAAGTGCTCCCGCGCTGCGGCGAGCAGCGGCATCCTCGATCGGATCCAGTCGACGCGCGCGGCGCCGTGTTCGGCAAGTTCAGTCATGAGCCCATTGTTTCATATATGAACTTGATTTTCATAGGTGTTCTCGGCGATAGGCTCGGAGCATGCCGACAAAAATCATCCTCGACTGCGATCCGGGCCACGACGACGCCGTGGCGATGCTGCTCGCCTGGGGCAACCCCGACATCGACCTGATCGGCGTGACCACCGTCGTCGGGAACCAGACGATCGACAAGGTCACGCGCAACGCGCTGTCGGTCGCGCGTGTCGCCGGCATCACGGGCGTGCCCTTCGCCCGCGGTTCGACAACTCCTCTGGTGCGGGAGATCGTGACGGCTGGAGAGATCCACGGTGAGTCCGGGCTGGACGGGCCGGTGCTGCCGAAGCCGACCATCCACCTCGACCCGCGGCCGGCCGCGCAGTTCATCGTCGACACGATCATGGCCGCGGCTCCGGGCGAAATCACGCTCGTTCCCACCGGCGGGCTGACCAACATCGCCCTCGCGGCTCGGCTCGAGCCCCGCATCATCCCGCGGGTCCGCGAGGTGGTGCTCATGGGCGGCGGCGTGCACGAGGGCAACTGGAGCGCGGTCGCCGAGTTCAACATCGTCATCGACCCGGAGGCCGCCGCGATCGTGTTCAGCGCGGGCTGGCCCCTGACGATGATCGGTCTGGATGTTACGCACCAGGCG
The DNA here is from genome assembly GCA_030776385.1 of Actinomycetota bacterium. Taxonomy (GTDB): domain Bacteria; phylum Actinomycetota; class Actinomycetes; order Actinomycetales; family Microbacteriaceae; genus Lysinimonas. The sequence goes on along the minus strand of JALYHS010000150.1, from coordinate 14,532 downwards.
ATCGCGACGCCCGAGGTGCGGGCTGCCATCGCCGCGGTCGGCACGAAGCCCGCCGCCTTCGTCGGGGAGCTGATGGAGTTCTTCGAGAAGGCGTATCAGGACGTGCAGGGCTTCCCGCACCCGCCCGTGCACGACCCGGTCGCCGTCGCGTACGTGATCGACCCGACGCTGGTCCGCACGGTTCGCGCTCCCCTCGTGGTCGAGACCCGCGGCGAGCACACCCTCGGGATGACCGTCGCCGACCTGCGCTCCCCCGCCCCGGCGTCGTGCGTGACCCGGGTCGCCTTCGACCTGGACGCCGCACGATTCTGGGCCCTCGTGGTCGACGCGCTGGAGCGCATCGGCGAGGTCGACGTCTAACTCCAGGTCTCGACAGGCTCGACCAGCGAAACCGGTGAAACCCGCGAAACCGGTGATCGAGCTTGTCGAGATCCCACCCGCCAGGTCTCGACAGGCTCGACCAGCGAAAGGCGCTATAGGATGCGGTCGGCGATCAGGGGGCCGCCGTCGAGCACCGGCTCGCCCGGGTCGCCGATGCGGAAGGCGCCATCCAGTGCCTCCAGGGCTCGGCTGAAACGCTCCGGCTCGTCGGTGCCGAGGGTGAAGAGCGGCTGGCCCGCCACGATCGAGTCGCCCGGTTTGGCGTGCAGGTCGATCCCGGCGGCGTGCTGCACCGGATCCTGCTGACGCGCACGCCCGGCCCCGAGTCGCCAGGCGGCGATGCCGAATGGCAGCGCCAGCTGCTCGACCAGCACGCCCGAACGCGCGGCGCGCACGGTGTGGGTCTCGCGCGGAACCGGGAGCATGGCATCCGGATCCCCGCCCTGGGCCGAGATCATGGCGCGCCAGGTGTCCATCGCCCGCCCGTCGGCCAGCGCCGCCGCGACATCCGCATCGGGGATACCGGCCAGCTCGAGCATCTCGCGCGCGAGGGCGACGGTCAGCGCCACCACGTCGGACGGGCCGCCTCCGGCCAGCACGTCCACCGACTCACGCACCTCGTTTGCGTTGCCGATGGCGAGCCCGAGCGGCACGTTCATATTGGTGAGCAGCGCGCGCGTGGCGACGCCGGCGTCCGTCCCGAGCCGCACCATCGTCTCGGCCAGTTCGCGGCCGCGAGAAGGATCCTGCAGGAACGCACCCGAGCCGAACTTCACGTCGAGCACGAGGGCGGCGGTGCCCTCTGCGATCTTCTTACTCATGATCGACGACGCGATCAGCGGGATCGACTCGACCGTTCCGGTGATATCGCGCAGCCCGTACAGCTTGCCGTCAGCCGGAGCGAGCCCCGCCCCTGCCGCGCACACCACCGCGCCGACGCTCTCGAGTTGCGCCATGAACTCCTCGTTCGTCAGCGCCGCACGCCAGCCCGGGATGCTCTCCAGCTTGTCGAGGGTCCCGCCGGTGTGTCCGAGCCCGCGTCCCGACAGCTGCGGCACGGCGACCCCGAAGGATGCCACCAGCGGCGCGAGCGGCAGCGTGATCTTGTCGCCGACTCCCCCGGTCGAGTGCTTGTCGGTCGTGCGCTTGGAGAGCCCGGAGAAGTCGAGTCGCTCCCCCGATGCGACCATGGCGAGCGTCAGGTCGCGGATCTCGTCCCGCTCCATCCCGCGCAGAAAGATCGCCATCGTCATCGCCGACATCTGCTCATCGGCGACGTAGCCGCGCGTGTACGCGTCGATCAGCCAGTCGAGCTGCGCGGTGCTGAGGGGGCCGCCGTCGCGCTTCGTACGGATCAGGTCGACGGCGTCGAATGGTTCGACCACGGCTCGGACTCAGTCCTCGTATGCGGCGAGCGTCCGCGGACCGAAAGCGTCCGGCAGCACCTCGTCGATGGTGCGGACGCCCGACACGGTCTGCAGCAACATCCCGGGGGCGGAGTGCTCGTACAGCAGTTGGCGGCACCGGCCGCACGGCATCAGTGCACCACCCTTGCCGTCGACGCAGGCGAAGGCCACGAGCTTGCCGCCCCCTGTCATGTGCAGCGTCGACACGAGCGCACACTCGGCGCACAGCCCGATACCGTACGACGCGTTCTCGACGTTGCAACCGGCGATGATTCGACCGTCATCCACCAGCGCGGCAACGCCGACGGGGAAGTTCGAGTACGGGGCGTATGCGTGAGACATCGCATCGAGGGCGACCACTCGCAGGGCATCCCAGTCGATTTCCGGTGAGTGGGTCATGACTTGATATACGGCTTTCCGGATGCCGCGGGACCGCGCGAGTGCCCGACCAGCCCGGCGACCGCGAGGATCGTGACCAGGTAGGGGAGCATCAACATGAACTCGCTCGGAACAGGCGACCCCGCCGCGCTCAGGGAGAACTGCAGGCTGCTGGTGAAGCCAAACAGCAGTGCGGCAAGGGTCGCGAGCAGCGGATTCCAGCGCCCGAAGATGACGGCGGCGAGGGCGATGTAGCCGGCGCCCGCCGTGACCTCTCGGGTGAACAGCGGTGAGGCGGCGAGGCTGTAGTACGCACCACCGGCACCGGCGATCGCGCCCGCGAGAAGCACGTTCAGGAACCGCGTGCGGTTGACGTTGATCCCGACGGTGTCGGCGGCCGTCGGATGCTCCCCGACCGCACGCACTCGCAGGCCCCAGCGGGTCTTGAAGAGGGCGAACCAGACAAGGAAGATCGCGGCGTACATCAGGTACACGATGATGGTCTGCCGGAACAACGCGGGCCCGATGATCGGGATCTCGCTGAGGAGCGGGATGGGAAGGAACGGGAAATGCGGCGGTGCGTTCAGCGCCGGCGCATTCGAGGCAAGTACCTGCGAGTAGAGGAAATCGGTCAGCCCGATCACGAGCACGTTGAGCACGACCCCGACGATCACCTGATCGACGAGGTAGGTGATCGAGAACACCGCGAGGATCGCGGCCACCAGAACCCCGGCGAGCATCGCCGCCACGAAGCCAACCACCGGCTGGTGGGTGACGGTCGCCACGACCGCCGACACGAAGGCACCCGCAAGGAGCTGGCCTTCGATCGCGACGTTGACGACCCCGACCCGTTCCGAGATGACGCCGCCGAGTGCGCCGAAGATCAGCGGCACGCTGATGCCGACCGCGCTCAGCAGCAGTCCCGGCACCGCGATGGTGTTGCCTGCGGCAGCCCAGGTCAGGAAGCCGACGAAGAACACGACGGCGAAGATCGTGATGAACCAGAGCGGGATCGTGCGTGCGGAGTACGACATACCGGCGGCGATGACCGAGAGCAGCGCCGACAGGATGACCACGATGACGCCCGTCGCCCGGGTGGGGAGGGTCGCGATCGGCAGCTGGAGCAGGTCGCTCGTGGTGGACAGGTTGAAGTGCGTCACCCCGCTGCGGCCGAGGGCAAGGAACAGGATGAGCCCCACCACGGTGAACACCGCGAAAATGGTGGGCACCTTCCAGGACTTGATGACGGCCTTCTCGAGGTGGATCGGCGATTCGTCGATCCCCGTGGTCGCGACGGCTGTTGTCATTTGGCGACGACCTCTTTCTGCCCGTTCTTGTCCTCCGGCACGACCGCGGACCGCTTCGGCTTGGGGCTGGATCCGGGCTTGGGGAGATGGAAGATCGTGCGCACCAGCGGCGGAGCAGCGAGGAAGAGCACGATCACCGACTGCACAACCAGCACGATGTCGACCGGGACGTTCTGCGCGGCCTGCATGGTGTAGCCGCCGGCCTGGAATGCGCCGAACAGGATGCCGGCGCCGAACACCCCCCACGGTCGTGACCGTCCGAGGAGGGCCACCGTGATCGCGCTGAACCCGATGCCGGAATCGATCCCCGAGCTGAACCCGCTCGTGATGACGCCCTGCACCTGGTTGGCACCCGCCAAACCGACGAGTGCGCCGGAGATGAGCATCCCATACACGTACATGCGGTTGACGTTGATGCCTGCGGTGCGGGCCGCCCGCGGGTTCTCGCCGATCGCGCGGAACTGGAAACCGAGGCTCGAGCGGTTGAGGAGCCACCAGAGGAACACCGTCGCGGCGATCACGAGGATGAACCCGAAGGTGAGGAGGTAATTCGGTCCGAGGAGCGACGGGAAAATCGCGCCAGGTCGCATCGGCGCTGACTTCGGGTTGGTGGAGCCAGGAGCCTGGAGCACCGGGACCTTAAGCAGATAGCTGACGAGGTAGAACGCGATGAAGTTGAGCATGATCGTAACGATCACCTCGTTCGCCCCGGTCTGCGCCTTCAAGAACCCGACGATTCCTGCCCAGATCGCGCCGCCGAACAGGCCAGCGAGCAGCGCCAGGATAAGCAGCACCGGGAAGGGCGCGTCGACCGTGAACCCGACCCAGCCGGCGCACGCGGCGGCCGCCAGGATCTGCCCCTGGCCGCCGATGTTGAAGAGCCCGATGCGGAACGAGAGCGCGATTCCGAGACCGGCGGCGATGAGCGAGGTCGAATCTGCGAGGGTGTCGGTCAACGGTTTGATTCCGCCGAGGAAGTCGGGGGCGCCGAAGTTGTAGACGGCACCCTGGAAGAGGGCGACGTATGCTCCCGAAGTTGCGCTCCAGATCGCCGCGAAGGTGTCGGCGGGCCGACCGAAGAAATAGGCGGATGCGGCCTGAACCCCGGGATCCGTGACGGCGATCAGCACGGCCCCGACCACGAGCGCGATCACGACCGCGAGGACCGAGATGACGGCACTCCCGCTCATGATGTCCCGCACATACTGCTGGACTTGCGAGGTGCGCGCCTCCTCGGGGCCGGGCGGCGTCGTCACCGGGCGCGGGGCCTCGCCGTTCGTCGTGTCGGTCACGCGGCAGCACTCCTCTGCTTAGCGATCGCCTCGGGCGTCTCGCCCGCCATCATGAGACCCAGGATGTCGCGGTCGGTGTCAGCCGGGACGATCCCGACGATCTCGCCGCGGTACATCACGGCGATCCGGTCCGCGAGCGCGACGACCTCGTCGAGCTCAGTGGAGACCACGATGACCGGGACGCCGGCGTCCCGGGTCGCGACGATCCGGGTGTGTACGAACTCGATCGATCCGACGTCGAGTCCGCGGGTCGGCTGGGCCGCGACGAACAGTCGAAGCGTCCGGCTCAGCTCTCTCGCCAGAACGACCTTCTGCTGATTGCCTCCGGAGAGTCGACCCACGTGCGTGCCGATTCCCTGCGCGCGGATGTCGAACTCGGCGAGTTTCGTGCCCGCGAAGTCAGCCAGGTAGGAGAGCTGCAGTGACCCACGTTTGACGAACGGCCTGCTGTCCGCCCGGTCGAGCATGAGGTTCTCGGCGATCGTGAACTCCGCGACCAAGCCGTCTTCCTGGCGGTCTTCGGGGATGTAGCCGACGCCCGCGTTGAGCACACCGCGCACGCTCTTGTCACGGAGCGAGACACCGTCGAGGACGATGTCACCCGTCACCCGGGGCTGCAGGCCGAGGATCGCCTCGGCCAGCTCGGTCTGACCGTTGCCCTGCACTCCGGCGATGGCGAGGATCTCGCCCGCCTTCACGTCGAAGCTCACGCTGTTGACGACGATCTGTGCGTCGACGTCGATGACCGAGAGTTTGTCGACCACGAGAGCGGGAGCGCCCGGCGCCGCGGCGTTCTTCTTGACCGTCAGCTCGACGGCACGACCGACCATGAGCGAGGCGAGCTCGGTGTTGGTGGCGGTCGGACTCGCCTCGCCGACCACTTTTCCGAGCCTGATAACGGTGATGCGGTCCGCGACCTCGCGCACCTCACGCAGTTTGTGGGTGATGAAGACGATGGAGGTACCCGACTCCTTGAGCTGGCGCATGATCACCATGAGCTCATCGGTCTCCTGGGGTGTGAGTACCGCGGTCGGCTCGTCGAAGACGAGGACCCGGGCATCCCGAGAGAGCGCCTTGATGATTTCGACGCGCTGTTGAACTCCGACCGGCAGTTCGCCCACGAGGGCGTCGGGGTCGACATGGAAGCCGAAGCGCGCCGAGATGTCTCGCACCTGCTTGCGCGCCGCGGCAAGGTCGAGTGTCCCCGCAAACCGCGTCTGCTCGTGACCGAGCATCACGTTCTCGGCGACCGTGAACACCGGGATGAGCATGAAATGTTGGTGCACCATCCCGATGCCGGCGTTCATCGCGTCGCCAGGGCCGGCGAAATGCTGCACCGCGTCGTCGAGGAGGATCTCGCCCTCTTCGGCCTGGTAGAGCCCGTAGAGCACGTTCATGAGCGTGGACTTGCCCGCCCCGTTCTCGCCGAGGAGCGCGTGGATCTCGCCCGGCCTGACAACCAGGTCGATGTGGTCGTTGGCCACCAAGGAGCCGAAGCGTTTCGTGATGCCACGGAGTTCGAGCTTCATCTGTTCAATCTATCCGGCGGTCGTGGGATGCAGAATGCGGAGTCAAAAGAAGGGTGGGGAGGCCAGACGAGCTGGTCTCCCCACCCCCGGTTCTGGTGCTGAGTCGGAGCTCTCAGCTCTTTCCGACGACGATCTTGCCGCTGATGATGTCGGCTTTCACGGTGTCCAGTTCCTTGCTCAGGCCGGAGTCGACCTTGCTGGCGAAGTTGTGGAACGGGGCGAGACCCACACCTTGGTTCTTGAGGTCGCCGACGTATGGCGTCTTCGTGAACTTGTCAGCCGCGGCCTGCTTGACGACGGCTGCGACGCTGGTTCCCACGCCCTTCTCGACCGAGGTCAGCAGGATGTCGCGGACTGTGGTGTCTGTGTAGTACACGTCAGCGTCCACACCGATCATCACGATGCTCTTGCCCGAGTCCTTGATCGCCTGAGCGGCGCTCTGGTAGATCGGGCCGCCGACCGGGAAGATCACGTCGGCGTTCTGGTCGATCTCGGCCTGTGCCGCTGCCTTGGCGTCGGTTCCGGCAGCGAAGCCACCGGTGAACGAGCCGGTCTGGGTGGCGGTGTTCCAGCCGACGACCTTGACGCTCTTGCCCTTCTGCTTGTTGTAGTACGCCACGCCTTCGGCGTATCCCTCGAGGAAGATGTTGACGGGCGGGATCGAGATGCCGCCGAACGTTCCGACGACGCCCGTCTTGCTGTAGGAGGCCGCCGCGTAGCCGCCCAGGAAGGCCGACTGGTCGGACCGGAATGTGATCGCCTGCACGTTCGCGGCATCCGTCGACGAGTCATCGATCGTGGCGAAGTTGATGTTGGGGTTGGCGGCAGCCGCTGCCTTGGTGGCATCGGCCAGGTTGAACCCGACCGTGATGATCAGGCTGCACTTCTGAGCCACGAGGTTGGCGATGTTGGGCGCGTAGTCCGTGTCCGCGTTCGACTGGACGTGCTTCTCCTTGATCCCCAGCTCCTTGGCCGCGGCCTGCAGCCCCTCGAGGCCGATCTGGTTGAAGGAGTGGTCGTCGAATCCGCCGTTGTCGGAAACCATGCACGGCAGGAAGTTCTTCACGACGGGACTCGCCGTGGGCTTCGTGGCGGTGGGGGCAGACGCGCAGCCGGCGAGAAGGGCGGCCGTCGCAATCGTGGCAAGGCCGCTGACGGCGACCCTACGGGCTGTGATTCTCAAGATGTCCTCCAAGATGACGCCCAACAGACTGCTGGGCGATTTTGATTGAGGCTATCCGTCGACTCCAGGTGGACAGAACGGATTATCACAGTCGCTGCCGAACAGTTACACAACCGCTACTGATGCGAAATGTGAGCGAAATGATTCACGCTGAGTTGCTGACCCCTGCTCGCGTCGCTCTCATTTCCGAAAGGCACGGGAGGGCTCCGGATGGCGCGACAGCATGGCCACAATGTGCTCGAAGAAGGCCGCGGCGTCGATGCTCTCGATCACCTCGGCATTCGCGGCCAGCCCGTGGACCCCCCAGGACATCGCGGCATATCCTCGCGTGAGCTCGGACCCGGTCTCGATGTCGACCGCGTACTTCCCGCTCGCGCTGACGAGCTCGGGATGTAACAGGACAGAGGCGGTCAGCGAGTCCGGGTGGGTCGACCCCGCGATCCCGACGCTCTCGTCGAAGGAGAGGGTCGCGCTGACGATCCGCACGAAGAAGTCGGCGAGCGGAGTGCCGATCGAGCCGATTCGGTCGATCTGCTCCCGAGAGAACACAGCATCCTCCAGAGTCAGAGGCGCCCACGGGACAAGGATGATCTCGAATCCGGCCTCGAAAACGGTCTTCGCCGCTTCGGGATCGACATAGAAGTTGTATTCGGCGGCGGCCGTGATGTTGCCGCGCGCGTTGTTCGATCCGCCCATGATGTAGAGCGCCTTCACGTTGTCCACGAACCGCGGGTCCTTGATGGCGGCCATCGCGATGTTCGTGAGCGGGCCGATGCAGACGATGGTGAGCTCTCCCGGCTCGGCAGCCGCGAGTTCGATGAGGGCGTCGACCCCGTGCTGTGGCGAGGGCTCGAGTCCCGTGACATCCATCTCGAGGCCGCCGACCCCGTCGCCGTGCACGTTCTCGGCCGAGACCCACTCGCGAGTGAGCGGGCGGCGGCAGCCGAGATGCACGGGCACCTCGCCGAGCCTCCCCGCGACGCTGAGCGTCAGGAAGGCGTTCAGCACCTGACGCTCGAAGCCGACATTGCCCGCGACCATCGTGATGGCCCGCAGATCCGCGCGCTCGTCCAGTAGCCCGACCAGCAGGGCGACACAGTCATCCTGCGCGGTGTCCGTGTCGATGATCAGGGGGATGCGGTCCGACATCTCAGAGCACGTCGGATCGGCCGCTCAACTTCAGGGCGTCGACGACGCTCTTCACCCGCTGAGCGTTCTGGCTGGTGGTGACCAGGAGGGCATCCGGGGTGTCGACGACGACGATGTCGCGCACTCCGATGAGGGAGATGATGCGGTCGGTCTGGCTGACCACGATGCCGCTCGAGGAGTCCGCGAGGACCCGTGCGTTTTCGCCGAGAATGGCGAGATCGGAGCTGCGACCGCCGGAGTGCAGCTTGGCGATGGAGGCGAAATCGCCGACGTCATCCCAGTCGAAGTGGCCGGGGATGACCGCGAGACGACCCGCCCGGGCGGCAGGCTCTGCGACCGTGTAGTCGATGGCGATCTTGGTGAGGGCCGGCCAGATCCGGTCGACAACAGGTCCGCGCGTCGCCGGGTTGTCCCAGGCGGCGGCGAGCTCCTCGAGCCCGGCGAGCAACTCGGGGTCCGACTCGCCGATCTGGGCCAGGAGCACGTCGGCGCGGGCAACGAACATGCCGCCGTTCCAGAGGTGCTTGCCGTCCTCGATGTACTTCTTCGCGGTGGCGAGGTTCGGCTTCTCCACGAAACTCTCGACGACGAGGGCGTCCGGCGCGCCGGCGATGTCGAGAGAGTCACCGCATTGGATGTAACCGAAGCCGATCGCCGGCTCGGTCGGGGCGATTCCGATGGTCGCGATGTATCCCGCCTCGGCGACCACGACCGCTTGCGCGACCGCCTTTCGGAACGAGCGCACGTCGGCGATCACGTGGTCGGCCGCGAACGACCCGACGATGACGTCCGGCTCTCGAAGGTGCAGGATCGCGGCGGCAAGTCCGATCGCCGCCGTCGAGTCCTTGGGTTCGCTCTCGAGTACCACGTTCGCGTCGATCAGTTCGGGCAGCTGCGCCTCGACCGCGGCGCGATGCGCACGTCCTGTAACGACCATGACCCGGTCCGGCCCCGAGATCGGCGCGAGGCGATCCCAGGTGGCGCGCAGCAGTGAACTGCCGGATCCGGTGAGGTCGTGCAGGAACTTCGGAGCGTCAGCGCGCGACAGGGGCCACAGCCGGGAGCCGATGCCCCCCGCCGGGATGACGCTGTAGAAGTGCTCAAGACCGTTCATGCCCTTGCTCATGCAGTCCAGCGTAACGAGGGCTCAAAATGTATCTCGATGTCGAGAGGAAGTGGGCGCCCTGGCCTGCGGAGCGCTGGGGGCAGGCTTAGACTTGTCCCGTCAGATGACCGAGCGAACGGCGTGCCACCCGTCGCCGCGAACGAGACACAAGTGAGGAGTCCCGTGTCGAGCCAAGTTGCACGATCCGGAGCAGCCACCGCCACGAAAATCCGTGGTCCGAAGCGCCCGGCGGGAACGCTGTACCGGGGCCGCGAGGGCATGTGGTCGTGGGTGCTGCACCGAATCACCGGCGTCGCGATCTTCTTCTTCCTCCTGGTCCATGTGCTCGACACCTCTCTGGTGCGCATCACGCCCGAGGGATACAACGCCGTGATCAACACATACAAGACACCGATCCTCGGCCTCGGCGAACTCGCCCTCGTCGCGGCGATCGGCTTCCACGCCCTCAACGGACTGCGCATCATCCTGATCGACTTCTGGAGCGTGGGGACGCGGCACCAGCGACTGCTGTTCTGGATCGTGATCGCACTCTGGATCGTGCTTCTCGCCGGCTTCGCCCCTCGACAGATCATCAACATCATCGCGGAGATGTCATGACAACGATCGACGCGCCCCGGAGCCCGCACGCCCCGGTAACCAAGGGCCGCAAAGTCAACTGGGAGAAATGGGGTTGGCTCTACATGCGCGCCTCGGGCATCCTCCTCGTCGTGCTCATTTTCGGGCACCTCTTCGTCAACCTCTTCCTCGGCACCGGTGTGCGCGCGATCGATTTCGCCTTCGTCGCGGGAAAGTGGGCGAGCCCGTTCTGGAAGGTCTGGGACGTGACGATGCTCTGGCTCGCGCTCATCCACGGCGGCAACGGCATGCGCACCGTCATCAACGACTACGCGCGAGGTCGCGGTCGTCAGGTTCTCATCGGGCTGGTGGTCGCGGCCGTGGCGATCCTGATCGTGCTCGGCACCCTCGTGCTGACCACTTTCGACCCCTGCGTCGGCTGGTCGCCGGCTAACGCCCACCTCTTCCCCGCCGGTATCTGCCCGGCCAAGTAGTGATCCACGTCATCAACCTGAAGCGAGCCTGAACGCGTGACCGACACACCCAGCCCGAAGCCCGCCGCCAAGAAACCAACCACGAAAGCCAGCACCGCCACGACGAGCGCGGCTGTCGAAACGGAGGCGATGGAGTTCGAGGATGGCGCCGTCATCGACGGCGTTCACTACCACCAGTTCGACGTGGTGATCGTGGGTGCGGGCGGAGCCGGCATGCGCGCCGCCATCGAAGCCGGACCGAAGGCCAAGACGGCCGTCATCACCAAGCTCTACCCGACGCGCTCGCACACCGGCGCGGCGCAGGGCGGCATGGCCGCGGCGCTCGCCAACGTCGAAGAGGACAACTGGGAGTGGCACACATTCGACACCGTCAAGGGCGGTGACTACCTGGTCGATCAGGATGCGGCCGAGATCCTGGCGAAGGAGGCGATCGACGCGGTCCTCGACCTCGAGAACATGGGTCTGCCCTTCAACCGCACCCCGGAGGGCAAGATCGACCAACGCCGTTTCGGCGGCCACACCCGCGACCACGGCAAGGCACCGGTACGTCGAGCCTGTTACGCGGCCGACCGCACCGGCCACATGATCCTGCAGACGCTCTTCCAGAACTGCGTGCGCCTGGGTGTCAACTTCTTCAACGAGTACTACGCCCTCGACATCGTGATGACAAAGGTGAAAGGCAAGGACCGCCCCTCAGCGGTCGTGGCGTACGAACTGGCGACGGGTGAGATCCACGTCTTCCAGGCAAAGGCGATCATCTTCGCCACCGGCGGCTTCGGCAAGATCTACAAGACCACCTCCAACGCGCACACCCTCACCGGAGACGGCGTCGGCATCATCTGGCGCAAGGGCCTGCCGCTCGAGGACATGGAGTTCTTCCAGTTCCACCCGACCGGACTGGCCGGCCTCGGCATCCTGCTCACGGAGGGCGCTCGAGGTGAGGGCGCGATCCTCCGCAACGCGAGCGGCGAGCGCTTCATGGAGCGCTATGCCCCCACCATCAAAGACCTCGCGCCGCGCGACATCATCTCCCGCTGCATGGTCATGGAGGTCGCCGAAGGTCGCGGCGCCGGCCCGCACAAGGACTACGTGCTGCTGGACTGCACCCACCTCGGCGCCGAGGTGCTCGAGACGAAGCTCCCCGACATCACCGAGTTCGCGCGCACGTACCTGGGCGTCGACCCGGTGACGACGCCGGTGCCCGTCATGCCCACGGCGCACTACGCGATGGGCGGCATCCCGACGAACGTCAAGGCCGAGGTGCTCAGCGACAACGACACCGTTGTTCCCGGCCTCTACGCGGCGGGCGAGTGCGCCTGCGTCTCGGTGCACGGCTCGAATCGTCTCGGCACCAACTCGCTGCTCGACATCAACGTGTTCGGTAAGCGAGCGGGCAACAACGCGGCTGACTACTCCAAGACGGCGGATTTCGTCCCGGTCCCGAAGAATCCCGCCGCCTTCGTGCTCGGACTCGTCGAGGAGCTGCGCGACTCCAACGGCACCGAGCGCATCGCGGCGCTCCGCAAGGAGCTGCAGGAGGAGATGGACAAGAACGCCCAGGTGTTCCGCACCGACGAGTCGCTCGCAAAGGTCACGGAGACCATCCACGAGCTGCGAGGGCGCTACAAGAATGTCTCCATCCAGGACAAGGGACGCCGGTACAACACCGACCTGCTCGAGGCGATCGAGCTCGGCTTCCTGCTCGACCTCGCCGAGGTCGTCGTGTTCTCCGCGCGCAACCGCAAGGAGAGCCGTGGCGGTCACATGCGCGACGACTATCCGACGCGCGACGACGGCGAGTACATGAAGCACACGATGGCGTACCTGACAGGCGACCCGCATTCCGCGGATGCCGCCGACCACATCACTCTCGGCTGGAAGCCGGTCGTGATCACGAACTACCAGCCCATGGAGAGGAAGTACTGATGGCCGAGGTCGCTGTTGTGGAGGACTCGGCCGCCGTGCCCGAAGCGCCCATCGAGGCCTTCACGGTCACGCTGATCATTCGGCGATTCGACCCCGAAACGGATTCCGAGCCGCACTGGCAGGACTTCGACGTCAAGATGTACCCGACCGACCGCGTGCTCGACGCGCTGCACCAGATCAAGTGGGAGCAGGACGGCTCACTGACCTTCCGCCGCAGTTGCGCCCACGGCATCTGCGGCTCCGACGCGATGCGGATCAACGGCCGCAACCGGCTCGCCTGCAAGACCCTGATCAAGGATCTCGACATCAGCAAGCCGATCTACGTCGAGGCGATCAAGGGCCTACCGCTCGAGAAGGACCTCATCGTCGACATGGAGCCGTTCTTCGAGTCGTACCGCGCCATCCAGCCGTTCCTCATCGCCAGCGATAAGCCCGAGAAGGAGCGCATCCAGTCGGTCGCTCAGCGCGCCGTCTTCGACGACACGACCAAGTGCATCCTCTGCGCCGCCTGCACGTCCAGCTGCCCGGTGTTCTGGACGGACGGCCAGTACTTCGGTCCGGCCGCCATCGTGAACGCGCACCGCTTCATCTTCGACAGCCGCGACGAGGGCAGCCAGGTGCGCCTCGACATCCTGAACGACAAGGAAGGCGTCTGGCGCTGCCGCACCACCTTCAACTGCTCCGAGGCATGCCCGCGCGGCATCGAGGTCACGAAGGCGATCTCCGAGGTGAAGGCCGCGATCATGCGCGGCAACCCGGGACTGCCGTCGTCCGACCTGGTGCTGACGCCGGTCGGCGCCTAGCCGCGGCGACACAACCGAGCGCCGCAGTGTCGCCCGCGCGCCCCGGAATCTCGGCGCGCGTGCGACAAACCGCAGCGGAGGCAGAATTTCGGAAGGCCGCCCAGCACTCGTCGGAGTGGGGCGGCCTTCCGTTTTTCCCGATCTGTCGCACCCGAGCGCAAACGCGTGCGACATGTCTGTTTGGGTCGGCGCCCGCCCGGGCTGGGATCCTGGCGAGCGCCGACCGTTCCACCCCCACTGGGACGTCGGAGGGTGGAGTCTGTGTGAAGTTGTGTCCTTCACCCGAAGAGACCGCAGATCCGGCCGGTTATGACGCGGATTCTCGAAAAAAGTTTTGCGCGGTCAGCGGGCCGGTCAGTTGAGACGGCTGGTCAGTTGAGCAGGCTGATGTGGAGGCCGAGCGAGTTCACGTTCAACGTGAGCGGGGCGAGCAGCGCCCCGAGCAACCCGTTGAGGAGTCCCGCCTTCTGGCTGATCGTGGCATCGGCGTTCGTGACGGTCTTCGGGAGGCCGGCGACCGTGATCGACCAGCCGCCATTGGATGCCACCACCGTCGTGTAGACCGCGCCGGCCACCTGCGCCGACACCGTGGCCCCGGGTGTCCCGGTTCCGGACAGGTGCAGGTCGACGGTCGCGGCAACCGCCGGGGCGCCTCCCGTGATCGGCGCGAGGATCGGCGCCGTGACCCCGTTGACCACCCCGGTCGCGCCGCCGACGATCCCATTGACGGTCTTGCCGACGCCGTCCACCGTCGACCCCACTCCAGTGACGGTGCCTGCCGCGCCACCGACTGTGCCGCCGAGAGCTGAGGTGTTTGCCGGGTCGTCGGCACTGGGAGACGGGAAAGGAAGGGCGAGCGCCGTCGGCTCGCTGGTGCTCGAGGCGGATGCCTCCGCGCGCTGCGAGCTGTCCGGGAGGGCGAGCGGCGATCCGGGTGCCGCGACGCCGAGCGCCACGCCGCCGCCGATCACCGCGATGAGCGCCAGGCTGCCGACAAGAGCGC
>JALYHS010000149.1 GCA_030776385.1 Actinomycetota bacterium | reverse complement strand
GGTTGTTCTGGTCCATGAACTGCGACAGCTGCGAGGTGCCGAAGAACTCCTTGATCGCGGCGACGACGGGGCGGACGTTGATCAGGGTCTGCGGGGTGATCGCCTCGATGTCCTGCGTGGTCATGCGCTCGCGGACGACGCGCTCCATGCGGGACAGACCGGTGCGGACCTGGTTCTGGATGAGCTCGCCGACCGCGCGGATGCGACGGTTGCCGAAGTGGTCGATGTCGTCCACGTCGAGGCGGAGTTCGATCTTCTTGCCATCGCGGACGCCCGGAAGCGTGGTCTGCGCGGCATGCAGCGCGACCAGGTACTTGATCGTGCCGATGATGTCGTCGATCGAGAGAACCGAGTCCTTCAGGCCCGCGTCGATGCCGAGCTTGCGGTTGATCTTGTAGCGACCCACCTTGGCGAGGTCGTAGCGCTTCGGGTTGAAGTAGAAGTTGTCGAGGAGGGCACGTGCGGCCTCCGCGGCGACCTGCTCGCCCGGGCGGAGCTTGCGGTAGATGTCCTTGAGGGCGTCCTCCTTGGTGAGGATCGCATCCTTCTCGAGGGTGCCCGCGATCGACTCGTAGCCGGCGAACTTCTCGAGGATCTCCTCGCTCGTGAGGCCGAGGGCTTTGAGGAAGACGGTGACGGACTGCTTGCGCTTGCGGTCGATGCGCACGCCGACCTGATCACGCTTGTCGATCTCGAACTCGAGCCACGCACCGCGGCTCGGGATGATGCGCGCCGAGTAGATGTCGGTATCCGACGTCTTCTCCTGCTGGCGCTCGAAGTAGACGCCGGGCGAACGGACCAGCTGCGACACGACGACGCGCTCGGTTCCGTTGATGATGAAGGTGCCCTTCTCGGTCATGAGCGGGAAGTCGCCCATGAACACGGTCTGGGTCTTGATCTCACCGGTCATGTGGTTCATGAACTCGGCGTTCACGTAGAGCGGCGCGGCGAAGGTCTTGCCGCGCTCCTTGCACTCCTCGATGGAGTACTTGGGCTCTTCGAGCTCCGGAGCCGTGAACGAGAGCTGCATGGTCTCGCCGAGGTCTTCGATGGGCGAGATCTCCTCGAAGATCTCATCGAGGCCGGTGGTCTCGGGCACCGAGTCGTTGCCCGCGGCCTTGGCCTCGGTGACTCGCGCCTTCCACGCATCGTTGCCCACGAGCCAGTCGAAGCTCTCGGTCTGCAGAGCCAGCAGATCGGGAACCGTCAGGGTGTCGGTGATTTTGGCGAACGACAACCGCGATGCGGTACGACCGTTCTTGGCGGACTTCTTGTTGGATGCGGAGCGCGCAGCGGCCAAGGTGGGTAACAACCTCCGTGAGACCCGTCGGTCTCGTTGTGTTCGTAGGTGGTGAGAAAGCGCCTCACGGCCTCAGAGAATCAGTCCCGCCGCGATATTCGGGAACTGATCTGGGCACAGCCGTCGTCCGCAATATGACGAGGGGGTTTTGTGGGGAGCGCAAGGATCAACTATAGATCGGAACTCGGCTGGCTGTCCAGTTATTCCTTGACTTGATTCTGGATTAGGTCTATAAGTCCGGATGGAATGTCGCCGCGCGGCCGCTTCGCGGCACTCATTTGCCGAAATTCACCAGTCGACCACTGCTCCCATTGGCGGAATTCGGCACGTCGACCGGCGCGGACAACGCACGCAGCAGGTGGAAGGATCGAGAAGTGAGCGACGAGACCTCGACGACGCTGGGCAGCGGATTCCACGCCGAGATCCGCCCCGACCGCTGGGTGCGGGGCGCGTACGAACTCGTCGTCGACGGCACCCCCCAGTCGCACGTGAACCTCGAGAACCCGAGCGAACTGTTCTTCGAGTACATCGCCAGGATGGGCCACGTGATCGACCAGCTCAGGATGCCCGGCCAGCCGCTCACCGCGCTGCACCTCGGCGCGGGCGCGCTGACCATTCCGCGCTACATCGAGGCCACGCGGCCCGGCTCGCGGCAGCAGGTGCTCGAGCTGGAACCCGAGCTGATGGAGCTGGTGCGGCGGGAGCTGCCGTTCCCCCGGGGCGCGTCGATCCGGGTGCGGTACGGGGACGCGCGTGCGACGCTGGCGAAGCTTCCGGCGGGGCTGAAGGGCACGGTCGATGTGCTCGTGGTGGACGTGTTCGGCGGGGCGCGCATCCCGGCCCACGTGACGAGTGTCGAGTTCTATCGGGAGTGCGCCGAGTTCCTTGCGCCGGACGGAGTGCTTCTGGTGAACGTCGCCGACGGCTCGGGAGCAGCGTTCGCGCGCGGGCAGGCGGCGACACTGTCCATGGTGTTCGACGACCATTCGACAGGCCAAGGGCACCGTCTTGCGGTTCTCGCCGAACCGCAGGTTCTGAAGGGCCGTCGCTTCGGGAACTTCGTGCTGGTGGCATCCCTCTCCGCTCTTCCCCTTGACTGGATGCCGCGGCTCCTCGCACGCGGACCGCACCCCGCCACGCTCGTCCACGCCCGCGCGCTCCGCGACTGGATCGCCGGAGCCCCCGTGGTGACCGACGCGACCGCCCTTCCCTCCCCACCCCCGAATCGCAGCGTCTTCCAACTGCGTCCCGGCGATTCCCGGCCGGGCGACGGCGGCCGCGGGTAGCGTCGGAGACATGCCCGTTACGTCTCCCGTCGCTCGCTTCGCCGCGTATGCGGGCGCGCTCGCGCTGGGGCTCGGGGTGCTGACGGGGTGCTCCGGGGCGACTCCGAAGACCCAACCCTCGACGCCGGCCCCGGGGTCGACCTCGGGGTCGACCGCCCTGGTGCCGGCGAGCGCGGGGGTCGTGCCGAGCGGAACGCCGCGTGACGTGGTGACCGGCCTGGCGAGTCCATGGTCGATCCTCCGGGTGTCGCCGAGCGTGACCCTGGTGAGCGAGCGCGACACCGGCGTGATCGAGCGGGTGACGGCATCCGGCGGTCTGGCGAAGATCGGAACGGTTCCCGGAGTCGTACACAACGGGGAAGGCGGGCTGCTCGGGCTGGCCCTCCTCAGCTCGGCGACCGGCACTGACGCGCCACGGTGGCTGTACGCATACGAGACGACCGCGACCGACAACCGGATCGTGCGGATGACGTTGAGCAACGAGCTGACGTTGGGCCAACCGCAGGTCATCCTCGAGGGGCTCGCGATGGCGGGCAACCACAACGGCGGGCGGATCGCCTTCGGGCCCGACCGCATGCTGTACGCGACCGTGGGTGACGCCGGTCAGACCTCGCGCGCGCAAGACCTGGCGAGCCTCAACGGCAAGATCCTCCGGATGACAACCACCGGCCAGGTGCCCGCCGGTAACCCCTTCCCCGGCTCCCTGGTGTGGAGTTACGGGCACCGCAACCCGCAGGGGCTGGCATGGGACGCGAAAGGCCAGCTCTGGGCCTCCGAGTTCGGCCAGAACACCTGGGACGAGTTCAACAGAATCACCGCGGGTAAGAACTACGGCTGGCCGATCGTCGAGGGGCAGGGGCATGACCCGAAGTATGTCGACCCGGCGTACGAATGGCCGACGAGCGACGCGAGCCCGAGCGGACTGGCCTACGTCGGGGGCACCTTCTTCATGGCGGCCCTGAAGGGGCAGCGACTCTGGGCGATCCAGGTGGATGCCGGGGGCACCGCGACGGCCACTGCATACGACGTCGGGACCTACGGGCGACTGCGCGATGTGGCACCGGGGCCCGGCGGGTCGCTGTGGGTCCTCACGGACAACACCGACGGGCGCGGCAACCCGAAACCCGGCGACGACCGAATCCTTCAGTTCGCGCTGACGGCGGTGAGCGGCTGATGGCCGACCTCGACCGTGTCCGCCGTTGGGCGGACGCCCTCATCGCGCTTCACCTCGACCCGACCGTCTGGTCGTTCGGCTTCGACCGCGCGACGACGCGCGCGGGGCTGTGCTCGTACTCCACCGACCGCATCACCGTGTCGCGGCATCTCGCCTCGCGCTACGAGGACGACGAGATCCACCAGGTGCTGCTGCACGAGGTGGCGCACGCGATCGCGGGGCCGAAAGCCGGCCACGGCCCGAGATGGAAGGCGGTCGCCACCGAGCTCGGCTATGAGGGCAAGCGCCTGCACGGCGGGGCGATCGCCGACGAACTTGCGCCGTGGGTCGGCAGCTGTCCCAACGGCCACACGCACTTCCGCTACCGCAAGCCGACGCGAGCGCTCTCCTGCGCGAGATGCTCCCGTCGCTTCGACCCCCGATTCGCGATCGACTGGCAGCGGCGCGAACTGCCCGGCCAGGCGGCGAGCCGCGCATGAGTACGGGTCGAGTCCTCGAAACGGATGGCGTGCGCTGGCTGTTCGACGCCGGTGCTGACAGCCTCGACTTCACCTCGGGCACCGATGCGGAGGTCGCCGGATGGCTCGCCGAGCGCTTCGAGCGGTTGCCCGCCGACTCCCTCGGCGAGCGCGAACTGGTCGACGCGCTCTCGTTGCGAGCGGCGATCACCCGGCTCGCCGCCGGCGCCGCGGACGGGATTCGGGCCGACCCGGACGACGTCGACATCCTGAACCTGTTCGCGGCCACCCCCGACATCCCGCCCGTGCTGCACGGGGGTCGACGTCAAGCAGGGGCTGGCGGCATCCGGCCCGGTCAGGTGCTCGCCACGCTGGCCCGTGACGCCATCGCCGTGTTCGCCGAGGCGGCGACCCCAGAGGGCGCCGCGCGGATCAGACGTTGCGCCGCCGACGACTGCAGCATCGTGTTCCACGACGAGTCACGCACCGGCACGCGTCGATGGTGCTCGATGTCCCGCTGTGGCAACCGGGCGAAGGTGCGGGCGTTCCGGGCGAGAGCTTCGGCGTAGCTCGGTCTCGATACGCGGCTTCGCCGCTACTCGACCAGCAAGAGGCGCGGCTTCGCCGCTACTCGACCATCAAGGCGGTCAGCTGACCTTGACCTCTTTCCAGAACGCCACGTAGTTGCTGATGTCCTTGCCCACGCGCGCTTCGGCGCTCGGGTACGGGTGCGGGTAGCTCCAGGCGCGGTCCTGCAGCAGGTCGCCCGAGCTGGAGTCCTTCACCGAGAAGTACTGGCACTCACCCTTCCAGGGGCAGGTGTACGGGGTCGCGCTCTCGACGAGGAACTCCGAATTCACGCTCGCCGGCGGGAAGTAGACGTTGCCCTCGATGTGGAGGACCTCCGATTCGGGCGCATCCGCGAGGACGGTTCCGTTGAGCACAGCCTGGGGCATGACAACCTCCGAGAAATCGATGTGACGTTGCGGTGGGACGTGAGAGGTAACCCGCTCAGGCTTCCGAGGATTCCCGTGTTTCCCGGGAACTGGCTGAAGCCGAGATCAGATGCCGGGTCGCATTCCGGAGCCCGGTGTACGCGGATGCTGCCGCCGCGGCCTCCGGAGACTGGTCGTCGATGCCCACCGCGGTCAGCGCCTCGATCACCGCGCCGGCGGCCAGCAGGTCCTCGACAGCGAAGCGGAGACTTCCGTCCGGGCGCAGGGCGCCGGCCGCGACGACCGCGATCACGAAGCGGGCGCCCGACTCGGTCTGGCGCCGGAGGGCGTCGGACGCGACATCCGCTGCCGTCTCCAGAGTGGCGATGATCAGTGGGATGTCCTCGACCGCGAACGATCGGTCGATCCCGAGCTGGTCGACCCACACGACGACGTGGGCGCCCGGCGAGATCACGCTCGCCCCGATCTCGCCCCAGTCGAAACGGACCTGATAGCTGCCTTGGCCGTGCGCGATACTCACGGAAGCAGGCTAGCGGCGCCCATCTGCTCGGCGATGATCCGAAAGTCGTGCTCGCTCAACTCGAGGTGCCCCTTCTGCAGCTGCAGACCCCAGTTGCGGATGCCACGCGTCAGCTCCAGCACGTCGAGCAGCGGCGTGATGGGTGCCGGGGTCGCCGACTCGTCCCAGTCCGCTTTGCGCCGCCACGGCCGGAAGTCGCCGCCCACCGCCATCGGCACATCGGCCTGCCACACCTCTCCCGGCGCGATCACCCCGATCGCCGTGAACTCACGGAGACTGTGGCCGTCGGGGTAGACGTCTTTCGGCGAGTAGAAGACGAATCCGTCGCCCGGCCGCATCTTGGCGACGCTGAACTTCGCGCCGTGGTTTGTCTGCACGATGCCCTGATCCACCCCCCGCAGCACGTGGTCGCGGTGCACGACGCCCATCCAGTACCTGCGCGGCTGCTGCCCGCCGTCGATTCCCTCGCCCATCAGTGCAGGATGCCGCAGACTGGCGACATGCACGTCCAACTGAAGCTCGTTCTCGACTGCCCGCCCGGTGCGGCCTGGAACGCGATCCGCTCCCCCGCCGTGTTCAGCGACGTCTCGTTCCCGCTGGTCGAGTTCGAGCCGATCGACCCCTTGCTTCGCGGCGAGCTCCCCGAGGAGTGGACGGAGGGGTCGCATCCGGTCCGCGCCCGCGCTCTGTACGGCCTGATTAACGCGGGCACGCAGGACATCGACCTTCGCTTCCGCGAAAGCCACGGCCGCAAGATCTTCGAGGACCGGGGTGGTCCACTCACCGGCCCGCTCACCGTGGTCACGCGCTGGCGGCACCGCATGGTGATTGCGACCTGGCCGGACGGCCGCACCCTTTTCCGCGACCGGCTTGAGTTCTCGGCCGGCATCCTCACCCCGCTCATCTGGGTCGGCTTCTGGGCGTTCTGGCAGTGGCGCGCCCGCGGACTGGTCCGGCTCGCGCCCGGATTCGCGACACGCTTCGGGACCGACTGAACGTCAGACTGGACCCATGACTCCGCTCGATGTGGCCGATTGGCGCCGACGCGTGTTCGCCCTCTACGCCGAGGTGCGTGAGACTCCGGATGCCGCGGTCGCCCACACGCGCTGGTGCGAGGGTCGCAACGAGCTGTTCCTTCACCACGCGGCATCCGCGCTGATGGATGCCGACCGCCCGGGATTCGACGGCCTCCCGGTGGCGCCATACGACCCTGCCTGGCGCTTCGAGCTCGACGTCGAGCCCGCCGAGCCCGGCCGCTTCGACTACGAAACTGGGACGGACGGCACCGTCCCGTTCGAGCGCATCGGACTGGTCACCGTGCCGGAGGTAGGCTCGCTCGACGTCTGGCGGCTCACGACATACGGCGGCGGGTTGTTCGTCCCCGTGAAGGACGCGCTGAGGGGGAAGCACGGGGGCACGTACGGTGGTGGTCGGTACCTCCTCGACACGATCAAGGGCGCGGATCTCGGCTCGGATCCGGCGGCCAACACGCTCGTGATCGACTTCAACTTCGCGTACAACCCGTCGTGCGCGTACGACCCTGCGTGGGCCTGCCCACTCGCCCCCGCGACCAACACCGTGCCGGTCGAGATCCCGGTCGGCGAGCTGTACTTCGGCAACTACTGAGCGCCGTCTGCTAACCTGGGGGAACTTGCAGCGCAACTGTGCGCTTCTTGCGTCGTAGAACGCTTCCCTCGCCGCCTGGTTCGCCTCGAAAAAAGGCCCCAGATGATCGGCTGACATTACTTCTCCGGCGAACGGATGTGGCCATCGCCACCTTCGCCAATGAGACCCTCGGTTTCGACACGCCCTGCTGCGCAGGGCTGCTCGACCAGCGGGGGTCGAATCCCGAAAGACATACCCATGCCTGACATCACTTTCAGCACGCTCGGCGTGCCATACCCGCTCGTCGAGGCCCTGGCCGCCGACGGCAAGACCGACGCGTTCCCGATCCAGGTCGACACGCTTCCCGACACCCTCGCCGGGCGCGACGTGCTCGGCCGCGGCAAGACCGGATCCGGCAAGACGCTTGCGTTCGCCATTCCGATGGTTGCTCGCCTCGGCACCCGAC
>JALYHS010000148.1 GCA_030776385.1 Actinomycetota bacterium | reverse complement strand
GCTTTGAACACGTCGTCGGTGCGGCCGACGTAGGTGATGTAGCCGTCGGCGTCACGCGTTGCCACGTCGCCGGTGTGGTAAAAACCGTGTGACATCGCCTCGGTGGTGCGCTCGGTGTCCCCGAGGTAGCCGGTCATGAGCATCGGATGCGGCGAGCTCAGGTCGAGGCAGATCTCCCCGTCATCGCTCAGCAGGCCGGTGAGCGGGTCCACCAGCACCACCGCGCATCCGGGATTCGGCCTCCCCATCGAGCCGTCCCGCACCGGCGAGCCCGGGCTGTTCGAGACGACAGCCGTCATCTCGGTCTGCCCGTACCCGTCCCGGATGGTGAGCCCCCACGCGTTGCGCACGGTCGTGATGACCTCGGGGTTGAGCGGCTCCCCCGCGGAGATCGCCTCGCGCAGCGACCCGGGTCCGGCGCTGAGGTCTGCCTGGATCAGCATCCGCCAGACGGTCGGCGGCGCGCAGAACGAGGTGACCTTCTCCTCGCGCAACTTGGCGAGCATGTCGGCCGCCTCGAAGCGCGGGTAGTCGTAGACGAAGATCGTCGCCTCCGCGATCCAGGGCGCGAAGAAGCAGCTCCAGGCGTGCTTCGCCCAGCCGGGTGAGCTGATTGCGAGATGCACGTCGCCCGGACGAAGCCCGAGCCAGTACATCGTGCTCAGATGCCCGACCGGGTAGGAGGTCTGGGTGTGCTCGACGAGCTTCGGCTTCGAGGTCGTGCCCGAGGTGAAGTAGTACAGCAGTGGATCTCTCGGCGCGGTGCCAGGATGCGGCGTCGGCACGGCCGGTGCGGCGAACGCCTCCGTGTAGTCGCGCCAGCCCGCACCCGCCGTGTGGTCTGCGCGCCCGGCCGGGCCCACGCTGATCCTGGTGTACTCGCCGGGGACGCCTCCGAACTTCGCAGCATCCTGGCCCGCGGCGATCACGTGACGCACTCGCCCGCGCTCGACTCGATCCGTCAGATCGTCAGTGCCGAGCGCGGTGGTGGTGGGAAGCACGATGGCGCCGAGCTTGAAGACGCCGAGCATCGCCTCCCAGAGCTCGACCTGGTTGCCCAGCATCAGCATGACGGAGTCGCCGCGCACGACTCCGAGCGAGCTGAGCCATGCGGCCACCTGATCCGAGCGGGATGCCATCTCGTCGAATGAGCGCACCGTGCGCGACCCGTCTGCACCCACCACGATCAGCGCCGGACGGTCGTTTCCGCGGGCGATCGCGTCGAACCAGTCGACCGCCCAGTTGAACCGTTCGCCGACCTCGGGCCAGCGGAAGTCGGCGACCGCGGCGGTGTAGTCGGTACGGTCGGCGACCAGCAGGTCACGTGCGGCGCGGTAGTTCTCGAAGGGGGTCGGAGACATCGGCGTCGTCACCTGCTCTGTGGTCGGCGTGGAAGTCAGACGCGAGTCGGCAGAACCTCGTCGAGTGCCGAGCGGTACTCCTCGATCGAGCGGGCCTCACCCGGTGCGGTGATGAATGAGGCACGGATGACGCCCTTGACGTCGATCACGAAGGTCGCCCGATTCGCGAAACCCTTCTCCTCGAGGAACACGCCGTACTCCTTGGCGACCGCGCCGTGCGGCCAGAAGTCGGCAAGCAGGGTGAAGTCGTAACCCTCCTGCTCGGCCCAGGCGCGCAGGCTGGCCTTTGAGTCGACCGAGACGCCGATCAACTCGACGCCGCTGGTCTTGAACATGGCGAGGTTGTCGCGCAGCGCGCAGAGTTCACCGGTGCAGGTGCTCGAGAAGGCGAGCGGGAAGAAGACGAGGGCGACGGGCTTCTTGCCGCGGAAGTCGCTCAGGCGGATGTGCTCGCCGAACTGGTTGGCCAGATCGAAGTCGGGAGCCTGGGTGTCGTTCTCCAGAGCCATCGTTGTTCGCTCATCCTCTCGAAAGCAGACCTTCGTGCGGTCCAGCGCTCGATCATACGCTCGCGCTCCCGGTTTCGCCGCGGGTCGACACCCCCGGGCTTCCACAGCACTCGTCTCTCTGCGGTCCCCGCGGAACGGCGACGCGTCCGGCGCAGAACTAGAGTGGATGCGCACGAACGGCTCACCGCCCGCAACCCGGTGCTCCGAGCCGCCACGACCGCTTGCACGACCGCTATCCCGGTCGTGTCGCCACCTTAGAGAAAGAGGTCAACGGTGACGGTGAACGATCAGGATCCCTACTCGGTAGATCACACCGACTCGGACCCGGACGAGACGGCGGAGTGGCAGGAATCGCTCGATGCCCTGGTGGCCGCGAAGGGCCACGGGCGGGGGCGCGACATCATGCTCAGCCTGCTGAAGCGGTCGAAGGACCTCCAGCTCGGCGTGCCGATGGTCCCGACGACCGACTACATCAACACGATCGCCCCCGAGAACGAGCCCGCGTTCCCCGGCGACGAGGAGCTGGAGCGCCGCTACCGCGCCTGGATCCGCTGGAACGCCGCG
Organism: Actinomycetota bacterium; assembly: GCA_030776385.1. Classification (GTDB taxonomy): domain Bacteria; phylum Actinomycetota; class Actinomycetes; order Actinomycetales; family Microbacteriaceae; genus Lysinimonas. Next base: position 10,018 of record JALYHS010000148.1, on the reverse strand, counting down.
ATCACCGTGCACCGCGCTCAGCGACCCGGCATCGGAGTCGGCGGTCACATCTCCACATACGCCTCGTCCGCGGCCCTGTACGAGGTCGGTCACAACTGGTTCTTCCGCGGCAAGGATCACCCGGGTGGCGGCGACCAGATCTTCTACCAGGGACATGCCTCCCCCGGCATGTATGCGCGCGCCTACCTCGAAGGCCGCCTCAGCGAAGCCGACCTCGACGGCTTCCGCCAGGAGAAGAGCAAGGCCCCGCACGGACTGAGCTCCTATCCGCATCCGCGACTGATGCCCGAGTTCTGGGAGTTCCCGACCGTGTCGATGGGCCTCGGCCCGATCAACGCCATCCACCAGGCGCAGTCGAACAAGTACCTGACCAACCGTGGCATCAAGGACGCATCCGATCAGCACGTCTGGGCCTTCCTCGGCGACGGCGAGATGGATGAGGTCGAGAGCCGCGGCGCCCTGCAGTGGGCCGCCAATGACAAGCTCGACAACCTGACCTTCGTGATCAACTGCAACCTGCAGCGCCTCGACGGACCGGTGCGCGGCAACGGGAAGATCATCCAGGAGCTCGAGAGCTTCTTCCGCGGTGCCGGCTGGAACGTCATCAAGGTCGTCTGGGGTCGCGAGTGGGACTCGCTGCTCGCCGCCGACACCACCGGCGCGCTCGTCAACCTGATGAACGTCACCCCGGATGGCGACTACCAGACGTACAAGGCCGAGAACGGTGCGTACGTGCGCGAGAACTTCTTCGGCCGCGATCCGGTGACGGCCAAGCTGGTCGAGGGCCTTACCGACGATCAGATCTGGAATCTGAAGCGCGGTGGCCACGACTACCGCAAGGTGTATGCCGCGTACAAGGCTGCGATGGAGCACACAGGCCAGCCGACCGTCATCCTGGCCAAGACGGTCAAGGGCTACGGCCTCGGTCCGAGCTTCGAAGGCCGCAACGCCACCCACCAGATGAAGAAGCTCACCCTCGACAACCTGAAGGCGTTCCGCGACGTCATGCGCATCCCGATCACGGATGCTCAGCTGGAGGAGAACCCGTACCAGCCCCCGTTCTACAACCCGGGCGCCGACGACCCGGCGATCCAGTACCTGCACGAGCGCCGCCGCGAGCTTGGCGGCTACGTGCCGGAGCGCCGCACGAAGTACACGCAGATCGCGATCCCAGACGACTCGGTCTACGAGATCGCCCGCCGGGGCTCCGGCAAGCAGGAGGTGGCCACCACCATGGCGTTCGCCCGCCTGCTCAAGGATTTGCTGAAGTTCCCGGACTTCGGCCACCGGATCGTGCCGATCATCCCGGATGAGGCACGCACCTTCGGCATGGACGCCTACTTCCCGACGGCGAAGATCTACAACCCGAACGGGCAGCACTACACCTCCGTGGATCGCGAGTTGCTGCTGGCGTACAAGGAGAGCCCGCAGGGTCAGATCATCCACACCGGCATCAACGAGGCGGGCGCCTTCTCGGCCTTCACCGCGGCCGGAACGGCATACGCGACGCAGGGCGAGCCGCTCATCCCGGTCTACGTCTTCTACTCGATGTTCGGCTTCCAGCGCACCGGCGACGCGATGTGGGCGGCGGGCGACCAGATGGCGCGCGGCTTCATCATCGGCGCCACGGCCGGCCGCACCACGCTGACCGGCGAAGGGCTGCAGCACGCCGACGGGCACTCGCACCTGCTCGCGTCCACCAACCCCGCGATCGTCGCGTACGACCCGGCATACGGTTACGAGCTTGGCCGGATCGTGCAGGCGGGCATCCAACGGATGTACGGCACGGACGACTCGGGTGCGACCCACCCGCATCCGAACGTCATGTACTACATCACCGTGTACAACGAGCCGCACCAGCAGCCCGTCGAGCCGGAGGGCCTCGACGTCGACGGTCTGCTGAGGGGCATCTACTCGGTGAAGCGCGCCGAGAACACCGGCCCGAGGGCGCAGCTGCTGGCCTCGGGCGTCGCACTTCCCTGGGCACTCGAGGCGCAGAGCCTGCTCGCCTCCGACTGGAACGTGGCGGCGGATGTCTGGAGCGTGACCTCCTGGACGGAGCTGCGCCGCGACGGCCTGGCCGCCGACGAGCACAACTTCCTGCACCCGGAGGAACCGCCGCAGGTCCCGTACCTGTGGTCGAAGCTCGCTGGCTCCGAGGGCCCGTACATCGCGGTCTCGGACTACATGCATGCGGTCCCCGACCAGATCCGTCCCTTCGTCCCCGGCGACTTCGCGACCCTCGGGGCCGACGACTTCGGCTTCAGCGACACCCGCGCGGCAGCCAGGCGCTTCTTCAAGATCGACGGTCCCTCGATCGTCGTGCGCACGCTTCAGTCCCTCGCCCGTCGCGGCGAGATCGACTCCGGCGTGGTGGCCCAGGCCATCGAGAAGTACCAGCTGCACGACGTCACGGCGGGAACCTCCGGGTCGACGGGTGGCGAGAGCTGATGCCACGGGTGACCGAGCGCCGGGGCTGAGAATGGCGGAGAGGACGCGTGAGCAGACGCTCGCGTGGTTGCGGACCCTGTCCGGCGAGTTGTCGACGGCGACCCTCAAACGTCTGGATGACACGCTCCCCTGGTACCGCGACATGCCCCCCGGGCGTCGCAGCGCCGTGGGTCTCGTCGCGCAGGCGGGAATCACGTCTTTCATCTCGTGGTTCGAGGATCCGAGCTCGACCCCGTGGATCGCCGCCGACGTGTTCGGCGCGGCCCCCCGTGAGCTCCTGCGCTCCGTCAGCCTGCAGCAGACCCTGCAGCTGATCCGCGTCACGGTCGAGGTGGTCGAGCACCGGGTCAAGGATGCCGACGCGTCGTTGCGGGACGGCATTCTGCTCTATTCGCGCGAGATCGCCTTCGCCGCCGCCGACGTGTACGCCCGGGCGGCGGAGGCCCGCGGGCTGTGGGATGCACGCCTCGAAGCCCTCGTGGTCGACTCGATCCTGACGGGCGAGTACGACAGCGAGCTCCCCAGTCGCATTGCCGCACTCGGCTGGAACGGCCACGGGGCGGTGAGCGTTCTCGTGGGAACGGCCCCGCGCATCCTGGATGTCGACATGCTGCGTCGCACGGCACGTCACCACGACGCCGACGTTCTCATCGGGGTGCAGGGCAGTCGGCTCGTGATCGTCGTCGGTCGAGTGGACCCGCCGGACGACACGGACAGCCGTGAGCCGCTGACCTTCCTCGAACTCGCGGTGCAGCTCGAACCAGGCTTCGGGCCGGGCCATCTGGTGCTGGGACACGAGGTTCCGTCGCTCGTGGATGCCGCCCGCAGCGCGAAAGCCGCCCTCGCAGGCTTCGCCGTCGCCAAGGCCTGGCGCAACGCGCCGCGCCCCACCCACGCCGACGATCTACTGCCCGAGCGCGCCCTCGCCGGGGACCCGCTCGCCCGCTCGACCCTCATCAACCGCATCTACAAGCCCCTGCAGAACCACTCGACCGAGCTGCTCACGACGCTGTGGTGCTACCTCGACAACGGCCGATCGCTCGAGGCGACGGCGCGCGAGCTGTTCGTGCATCCGAACACCGTGCGGTATCGGCTCAAGCGCATCAGCGAGGTGATCGGCTGGGATGCCACCGGAGCCCGCGAGGCGCTCATCCTTCAGTCCGCCCTCATCATCGGCTCGATCGCGGACCACGACGGCCGCAGGCCCTGACTTCTGCCCGCTCTTCTGTAGGCATCCGCCAAGGTCCTGGCCGATTCTTAGTACCGGATGTTCGACGCGAGCCCTCGTGAGTTGAGAGACTGGCGGGGTGAGTGTCGTCATCGTCGCCCCCGGTCAGGGATCGCAGACCCCCGGATTCCTCGAACCCTGGCTCGCGGTCCCGCGCTTCGCGAAGCATCTCGGCGCCCTGTCCGAGGCCGCTGGCCTCGACCTCGCCGCTCACGGCACGGTGTCGGACGCCGACACCATCCGTGACACCGCCGTCGCCCAGCCGCTCATCGTCGCCGCCTCGCTGATGGCCCTGGCTGCCGTGCTCGACGAGGGTTCCGGCTCGGCGTGGAAGAGCAAGACGGCGGGAATTGCGGGCCACTCGGTGGGTGAGGTCGCCGCGGCGGCCGGTGCCGGCATCCTAAGCGAGCACGACGCGATGGTGCTCGTCAGCGCTCGCGGGCGTGCCATGGCCGCTGCTGCCGCGCAGGTGGCGACCGGCATGAGCGCGGTGATCGGCGGCGATCAGGACGAGTTGCTCGCCAAACTCGAGACGCTGGGCCTTCAGCCCGCCAACTTCAACGGCGGCGGCCAGATCGTCGTGGCCGGTGAGCTGCCCGCCCTGGCCTCGCTGCAGGCGGATCCGCCCGCGGGAGCCCGTGTCATTCCACTCCAGGTCGCCGGCGCGTTCCACACCCGGTACATGCAGCCCGCTGTCGAGACCCTGCGCACGGTCGCAGCCGGCCTCGAGGTGAGCGACCCGAGCTGGACCATCTGGACGAATCGGGACGGCTCGATCGTGAGCGGCGGCGCAGCATTCGTCGACCTCCTGGTGGGTCAGGTGGCAAGCCCAGTGCGCTGGGATCTCGACATGGAGGCCTTCGCGGCCGCCGGCGTCACAGGGTTGATCGAACTGGCCCCGGCCGGCGCACTCGTCGGGCTCGCCAAGCGCGGGCTCAAAGGGCTGCCGACCGTCGCCGTGAAGACGCCGGACGACATCGCGGCCGCGCACGAGCTACTCGATGCCGTGCAGGATTCCGATCTCGAAGCCGCAGACGACGCCGCGAACGAAGCCGAAGACAACGGAGCACGCGAATGACCACCCTCAAGCAGTCCGTCGGCGCGAAGGGTTCGCGCATCCTCGCCCTCGGGGCTGCCCGCGGCGACGTGATCGTCACCAATGACGAGCTCGTCGAGGCGATCGACTCCTCCGACGAGTGGATCCGTCAGCGCACCGGCATCATCACCCGCAAACGCGCGAGCAAGGGCGTGGATGCGATCGACCTGGCTGAAACCGCGTCGCGCGAAGCGATCGCCAAGTCCGGTATCCGGGCCGATCAGCTCGGCGCCGTGCTGATCTCGACGATCAGCAACGTCGCGGTGACGCCGTCGATGGCTTCTCTTCTCGCCGACCGCATCGGTGCGACCCCGGCACCCGCGTACGACATCAGTGCCGCCTGCGCCGGCTACACATACGGGATCGCCCAGGCCGATGCCCTCATCCGCGCCGGAGCCGCCGAGTACGTGCTCGTGGTCGGCGCCGAGAAGCTTTCCCAGTACATCGACCCGACCGATCGCAGCATCTCGTTCCTGCTCGGTGACGGGGCCGGAGCTGCCGTCGTCGGCCCGTCCGACGAGCCGGGTATCTCGGCGAGTGTGTGGGGCTCCGACGGCTCCAAGTGGGATGCCGTCGGTATGAACGCGACGTTCGAGGAGTACCTGGACGGCGAGAAGCCGTGGCCGCGCATGCGTCAGGACGGCCAGACCGTGTTCCGCTGGGCGGTCTGGGAGATGGCCAAGGTCGCGAAGCAGGCGCTGGAGAGGGCGGGCATCACCGCGGCCGACCTGGCTGCCTTCATCCCGCACCAGGCGAACATGCGCATCATCGACGAGCTGGCCAAGCAGATCGGGCTGCCGGACACGGTGGCGATCGGCCGCGACATCGAGACGACGGGCAACACCTCGGCTGCCTCGATCCCGCTGGCAACGCACCGACTGCTCCAGGAGCATCCGGAACTCAGCGGGGGCCTGTCCCTGCAGATCGGCTTCGGCGCGGGCCTCGTCTACGGCGCCCAGGTCGTGCGGCTCCCCTAGGATTGTCCACGGTCGTTCGACAAAACCCCTGTTCCACCCCCTCAAGGAGATACAAAATGGCACTGTCCCAGGACGAGGTTCTCGCCGGTCTGGCTGAACTGATCAACGACGAGACCGGCATCGCGACGGACACGGTGGAGTTGGGCAAGTCGTTCACTGACGACCTCGACATCGATTCGATCTCGATGATGACGATCGTCGTCAACGCGGAGGAGAAGTTCGACGTGAAGATCCCCGACGAAGAGGTCAAGAACCTCGTCACCGTCGGCGACGCCGTCACCTTCATCGTCAACGCGCAGGGCTAGAAGCCTTCGAGGTCCGACCTCAGTTGCAGGCATCGGGCGGGGGGCGCACGACGCGCCTGCCCGCCCACCGCTCGGCGCTCGCCGGGTTCTTCCACGGGAGAAAGATCGAATGACCAAGAAGATCGTCGTCACTGGTATCGGAGCGTCCTCGCCGATCGGTGGCACCGCCCCAGACAGCTGGACCGGCCTGCTGGCCGGCGAATCCGGCGCTCACTCCCTGACCCATCCCTGGGTCGCCGAGCTGGACCTGCCCGTGACTTTCGCCGCCGAGGCCAAGGTGCGCCCGGATGAGGTGCTCGAGCGCATCGAGATCAAGCGCCTCGACCCGGTGAGCCAGTTCGCCCTCATCTCGGCCCGCGAAGCCTGGGCGGATGCCGGAGCACCCGACATCGAACCCGAGCGTCTCGGAGTCGAGTGGGCCACCGGCATCGGCGGCCTCTGGACACTGCTCGACGCCTGGGACACCCTCAAGGAGAAAGGCCCGCGCCGGGTCCTCCCGATGACCGTCCCGATGCTGATGCCGAATGCGGCGGCCGCCGCGGTGAGCATGAGCCTCAACGCGCGGGCGTTCGCTCGCACCGACGTGTCCGCCTGCGCCTCGAGCACCGAGTCCATCGCCAACGCGTTCGACCACCTGCAGAAGGGCTATGCCGACGTGATCGTCGCGGGCGGCTCGGAGTCGTGCATCCACGGCATCACTCTCGCCTCCTTCGCGTCGATGCAGGCACTCAGCAAGCGCAACGATGACCCGGCGACCGCATCGCGTCCGTACGACATCAGCCGCGACGGCTTCGTCATGGGTGAGGGTGCTGCTGCCATCGTGCTCGAGACCGAGGAGCACGCCCTCGCGCGCGGTGCACATATCTACGCCGAGATCGCCGGCGGCGGTGTGACGAGCGACAGCTACCACATCACCGCGCCCGATCCCGAGGGCTGGGGAGCCGCTCGCGCCGTCCGCGCCGCGCTCGAGCAGGCCGGCGCGACGGTCGACGAGGTCACCCACATCAACGCACACGCAACGAGTACGCCCGTAGGCGACATCGCCGAGTACAAAGCGCTGCTCGCGGTGTTCGGCGAGCGGGTGCACGACATTCCGGTGTCCGCCACGAAGGCGGCAACGGGTCACCTTCTCGGTGGCACGGGTGCCCTCGAGGCGATCTTCACGATCCTCGCAGTCAAGAACCGTCTTGCTCCGCCGACGATCAACCTGACGGAGAAGGATCCCGAGATCCCGCTCTCCGTCGGTGGCGAGGCCCAGCCGCTCGGTGATGCTCCGCAACTGGCGATCTCGAACTCGTTCGGCTTCGGCGGCCACAACTCGGTCGTCGCGATCCGCAGCTACGACAGCTGAACGGGTCAGAGTCCGGACGCGTAGGCCGGAGCGATGCGCTGCCAGGGGCGCAGTGTCTCGATGAGGCCTGCCACCGACAGCAGCAGGCCCTCCTGGCCGAGTGGCGCGACAAGTTGGACGGACAGTGGCGTCCCGGTGTGGTGGACGCCAGCGGGAACGGCCATCGCCGGCCAGCCCGCGATGTTCCATGGAGCCGCAAAAGGGGCGTAGCGGGTGTTCGCCCGCATGTTGGCGAGCCAGGGCCGTTCACCCCAGCGGACCGACTCGAGGGGCGGCCGGGCAAGCGTTGGTGTGAGCAGCACATCGTGGTCCTCGAAGAAGGCTGCGGCGATCGAACGCCACGTGTCGCGCGCGGCGGGGGTGACGAGACCCAAGCGCAAGGCCACCCTGCCCAGCGCTGCGTGCCGCGCGACCCGCGGCTCGAGTCGCGTGCGGTCGGCCAGAGTGCGAGCATCCATCTCGGTGCCTGCGAACCATCGCGCGAGTGCGGCGACGGCGACCGAAGTGGGGGCGGGCGGGTCGACGTAGCTGACCGTGTATCCGTGAGCGGCGAGAACCTCGCCGGTCTGCCGAGCAGCAGCAGCCCATTCGAGATCGACCGTCGACCCGGGCACTGGCGATTTCACGGAGACCGCGACGCGCAGGCGCTCGGGTGCCGGGGCGATGAGCGCCAGCTCCGGACGATCGGCGAGCACCGAAAGGACGAGCGCGCTGTCCGCGACGGTGGTCGTGAGGGCACCGTTCTCCGCCATGTCGAACCAGCTGCCGTTGCCCAGCTCAGCCGGAACCGTGCCCAAGCCCGGCTTGATCCCGACCAATCCGGTGCAGGCCGCCGGGATGCGGATGGAGCCCATGCCGTCGTTGCCATGCGCAACCGGGACCATGGCCGACGCGACGGCCGCCGCGCTGCCCCCCGAGGAGCCGCCGGGCGACCGCGACAATGACCAGGGATTCCGGGTGACCCCGAACACGGAATCGGTCGCGCCGAAGACGCACAGTTCCGGCACCGCGGTGAGCCCCACGACGACCGCGCCCGCGGCTCGGAGGCGTCGTACGACCTCATGGTCACGGGCCTGGGGTGCGGCATCGCTTCCGGCGGATCCATCCCGCATCGGTTCGCCGGCCACGGGCACGTTGTCCTTGACGGCCAGCGGGATCCCCGCCAGAGGCAGCCCCGCTCGATCGGAACGGGCGTCGACCGCCTCGGCTTCGGCGAGCGCAGCCTCGCGCCGGACGAGCTGGAACGCGCCAAGCTCAAGATCGATGGACTCGATGCGAGCGAGCGCGGCCTCGACGAGTTGACGAGCGGTCCGACGTCCCGCCCGCACGTCGGCCGCCAGCTCGCTGGCCGTCAGGCCCAGGGACGAGCTCCGGGCGGGTTCGGAAGCGCGGGCTGCCATGCGAGCGATCATAATCCGCCCGTTGCGACGCGGCGACGATCCAACACCCCGTCGGGCCGAGGCCGACACGGCGTCGAGGTCGAGGTCGAGCTAGGGCAGCAGCTGGATGCGGTCCGCGAATCCCAGAGAGACACCCACCTGCTGAGCGCGCCGGTCCGCGATGCGCTCCAGGATCTCCATGGCCTGGAGCACCGACATCGCGGGCGCGGCTGCGGAGATCCGCCGCTCGTCCTCACCGAACAACCGCCCCCGCGGCTCAGCGAGACCGTCTGCCCTCAGCCGGGTCCCGATGCGCGGGAAGATGCCCGCTGTCCGTCCTGCACGATGCTTAGCCAACTTTGTGCAACCAGACGACGGCGCTGTCTTCGGTGGCGCGGCGGAACGACTCGAGCTCGTCGTCCCAGGCCTGACCGAGCGCGAGGCGCAGCTCGCGGTGGAGTTCGAAGGCGTCGGAGCCTGCGGACTCCATGGCGAAGCGCACACGATCCTCCGGGATGACGACGTTGCCCGCCGTGTCGGTCTGGGCGAAGAAGATGCCGAGGTCGGGGGTGTGCATCCACCGACCGCCGTCGCTGCCCGGGGAGGCGTCTTCGGTGACCTCGTAGCGGAGGTGCTCCCACCCGCGCAGTGCAGAGGCGAGGACGGCGCCCGTTCCGCGCTGGCCCTCCCAGTAGTACTCGGTGCGGTGGGCACCGGGAAGCACCGGCTGGCCGCGCCAGTCGAAGTTCACGGCACGACCCAGGGCGCGCCCGGCGGCCCACTCGATGTGGGGTCGGAGCGCGCTCGGAGCAGAGTGGATGAACACCACTCCACGTGCCTGGGCACGTTCATTCTGTGCAGCAGTCACTTGTCTCTCCATTCGTCGGTGCGACTTCCCCATCGACTGACGAACGGATACTTCAAGTACTGGTTGAATTATGCAGGAACGCGAGTCGTAATCACAAGACTGTGATTCAGCCAGTTTTCGTGTCGCAGAAGCCGCTCGTGCGGGCTATTTGGCCTGGTCGTAGCTGTCGACCGTCGCGACCGTGATCGCGAACTCCACGGGAGCCGCGCCGAACAGCAGTCGACCCGCCTCCACCGCTGATGTCCGCAGCGCTCCCGCGACCTCTTCGGCGTGCTCGACAGGCGTGTGTACGATCAGCTCGTCGTGCAGGAAGAACACGAGGTGCGGCCGCGCGGTCAGCGGCGCGACCGACGCGTCTCCCCC
>JALYHS010000147.1 GCA_030776385.1 Actinomycetota bacterium | reverse complement strand
CCGTGCACACCGGCCGGAGCGCCCGCAACCACCTGCTCGCCCTCGCGGCCACGCACCGCATCCCCGCGCGACGGGTCGACGAGGTCATCGCCCTCACCGGACTGCAGGCCGTCGCCAGACAGCGCGTCGGCGGCTTCTCGCTCGGGATGGGCCAACGCCTGGGAATCGCCGCCGCGCTGCTGGGCGACCCGCGGGTGCTCATCCTCGACGAACCGGTCAACGGCCTGGATCCCGAGGGCGTCATCTGGGTGCGAAACCTCGTTCGGCACCTCGCCTCTGAGGGTCGCACCGTCTTCCTCTCCTCCCATCTGATGAGCGAGATGGCGCAGACCGCCGACCACATCGTCGTGCTCGGTCGCGGCCGTGTCATCGCGGATGCCCCGGTCGCAGACATCGAGGCTCTCGCCACCGGGACGACCGTGCGGGTCAGGACGCCGGACGCGGATCGCTTCGCGCCGGAACTCGAACGCGAGGGTGCCGTGCTCTCCCGGACCGAACCCGGTCTGCTCGATGTGGCCGGTCTCACCGCGCCACGGATCGGCGAACTCGCCGCTCGGCAGGGCGTGGTGCTGCACGAACTCGCCCCCGTGGAGGGGACCCTCGAGGACGCGTACCTGGTGCTGACCAAGCACGAGGTCGAATACCAGGCAAGCGAAATGAGCGCGCGATGACAACGACGATCCCCGGGTCCACGGAAGTCGCTCACCCGCAGCACCGTCACCCGCACACGCAACATCACGTCGTGGGGTCCGGGCTCAGCTTCGCGGGCATCCTGCACTCGGAATGGATCAAGCTCCGCAGCGTGCGGTCGACCCTCTGGTGCTACGTCGCGATCGTCGTCCTGACGGTCGGGCTGGGAATGCTCCTCGCGGTTGCCCTGCCCGCCCCCACCACGACCCCGAGCACGAACGCCCAGCAGAGCACCTGGCTCACCGTGACGACCCTCGGCGTCAACTTCGCTCAGCTCATCATCGCGGTGCTCGGAGCCCTCGTGATCACCGGCGAGTACGGCACCGGGATGATCCGCTCGACCTTCGTCGCCGTGCCGACCCGGCTCCCCGCACTCGCCGCGAAGGTGCTCGTGTTCGGAGTCACGACCTTCGTGGTCTCCCTCGCCGCTCTGGTGGCGACCGCTCTCGCGACGGCGCCGCTGCTGCCCGCCCAGGGCGTCCATCCGGATCTCGGCGACACGTCGATCTGGATCGCACTGGTCGGGGGCGCCGGATACCTGACCCTCATCGGATGCCTCGCCCTCGCGATCGGCACGATCCTGCGCAGCACCGCAGGCAGCATCGCCGCCTCCCTGGGCCTCGTGCTCGTGGTGCCGATCATCCTGCGGGTGGTGGCGAACCTGACTCAGGCGCAGTGGGCGGCGAACATCAACGTCTTCCTCCCCAGCAACGCGGGCGGTCGACTGTTCGCGTACCCTGCCGCCACGAGTTCGGTGCTCAGTCCCCCGGCCGGAACCCCGAACGCCACATCGCTCAGCACGATCGTGCTGGAACCGTGGCAGGCCCTGCTCGTGCTCGCCGGCTGGTTCGTGGTCGCGCTGGTCGTCGGCGCGATCCTGTTGAAGCGTCGCGACGCCTGAGCCCTCAGCTCGCGAGCGCCGCCCGACGAATGTGGTCGCGCGCGTGCTCGACAGCGGCATCCAGCTCGGTGAAGAGATGCTTCCGGTGACGGAGGGAATCGATGACACCCACCCGGATGACCAGCCGCAGGTGGCGGTCCTGCACGCCTTTGACGAGCACCGTGACGCCGCGGCGCTCGAGCGCGTTGACGAGCTCTGCGATGACGCGGGCGCCGGTGGCGTCGAGGGTCTGGAGCTGCGACATCCGGATGATGACGACGTCCACGTCGCTCACATCGCTCATGGTTGCCAGCATTCGCTCGGCCGCTCCGAAGAAGAGTGAGCCGTCGAGCCGGAAGAGCGCGATGTGCTCATCGCCAGGCTCCGCGAGGCCGGGAAGCGACTCACGAGTGACCCCTCCGGCGCGCGAGAGCGCCCGCAGCGCGAAGAAGCCGGCGACCACGACGCCGATCCCGACCGCCACGATGAGGTCGAACGACACAGTGATCACAGCAGTGACCACGAAGACGATCGTGTCGGATCGGGTGGATCCGACAACGCTGCGCACCGTGGCGAGAGACACCATCCGCGCGGCCGTGACCATCAGCACCCCGGCGAGCGCCGCGAGCGGGATGAGCGACACGACGTTCGCGGCCAGGTAGACGACCCCCACGAGCACCAGCGCGTGCACGATCGCGGCAACCCGGGTGCGCCCGCCGGAGCGCACGTTCACCGCCGTCCGAGCAATCGCGCCGGTCGCGGGCATTCCTCCGAAGAATCCGGATGCGATCGAGGCCAGCCCCTGCCCGACTAACTCGCGGTCCGGATCGTACGTGCCCGTGTCGGCCAGAGTGGAGCCGACCCGTGCCGACAGCAGAGACTCGATCGCGGCCAGCGCGGCGACTGTCAGGATCGCTCCGCTCAGCCCCGGGAGGGCAGCCAGGTCGAGGGTCGGGATCCGGGGCCCGGGAAGGGAGTTCGGCAGGGCGCCGATCGCCGCGAGATGCAGCCCGGCAAGACTGACGGTCGCCGTCACCACGACGATGGCGATGATCGAACCGGGCAGCCTGCGATGTACCCGCGGCGCAAGCAGCATGATCGCCGCGACCACGACGACGATCGCCAGGGACCACCCAACCGCAGGCCAGGAGCTCCCGGGCATGGACTGCACCGCGGCAACGATGGCATTCGTGCTGGGGCCGGCTTTCGATCCGATCGCGGCGGGAATCTGCTGGAAGAAGATGATGGCCGCGATGCCCAGGGTGAACCCCTCGATCACCGGCCATGGGATGTAGGAGACAATTCGTCCGACCTTGAGAACTCCGGCCGCCAACACCACGATGCCGGCGAGAACACTCACGATGGCGACGACGACAGGACCGTGCGCCGCCACGACGGGACCGAGGACGACGACCATCGCCCCGGTCGGACCTGATACCTGGATGTTCGACCCTCCGAACACGGCGGCGACGATCCCCGCCACGATCGCGGTGATGAGTCCGCTCTCCGCGCCCGCCCCCGAACTGACCCCGAATGCGAGCGCGAGCGGCAGCGCCACGATCCCGACGGTGACCCCGGCGAGGAGGTCGCCGCGCCAGGTCCGGCGCACCGAGCGATAGTCCCGGGCTCCCGGAAGCAGGGCCCTCAGATATCCGGCTGCGCTCATTCGGCGGCGGCCGAGGCGGAGAACGAGGCGGGGAACGAGCAGACGCGAGGCACACTTCCACCGTCCCACCCCGCCTCGTGGTCGTTGTAGGACCAAGGTCCGATCGTCCCACTCACAGGGTTCATCCAGCGAACGCGCAGACAATGGTGCAATGACCGACGGCCCGAAAATCCTTATCGTCGATGACGAACCCAACATCCGCGACCTGCTCACCACCAGCCTGCGCTTCGCAGGCTTCGCGGTGCGAGCTGTCGGCAACGGCGCGCAGGCGATCTCGGCGGTCCTCGAAGAGGAACCCGACCTGATCATCCTCGACGTGATGCTGCCGGACATGAACGGTTTCGGCGTGACGAAGCGGCTTCGGGCATCCGGCTACACCGCTCCCATCCTCTTCCTCACCGCCAAGGACGACACCGAGGACAAGATCACCGGCCTGACCGTCGGCGGCGACGACTACGTCACCAAGCCGTTCAGCCTCGACGAGATCGTCGCCCGCATCAAGGCGATCCTGCGTCGCACCATGCACGACGAGGAGGACGCCGTCATCCGCGCCGGCGAGCTCACCATGGACCAGGACACGCACGAGGTCACCGTCGGTGCCGAGTCCGTCGAGCTGAGCCCGACCGAGTTCAAGCTGCTGCGCTACCTGATGCTGAACCCGAACCGAGTCCTCAGCAAGGCGCAGATCCTCGACCACGTCTGGGAATACGACTTCAACGGGGACGCGGGTATCGTCGAGAGCTACATCTCGTATCTGCGCCGCAAGCTCGATCAGCACTCGAACGAGCCGATGATCCAGACCAAGCGCGGATTCGGCTACATGCTCAAGGCCGCCAAGGTCTGACCCGCAGGGCCCGGCGCCCGCAGCACCCGGAAGGCTCCCCGTGGCGACAGTGAACGCCTCGTTCGATCGATGGTGGAACGGCATCTCGCTGCGCGCCAAGATCACGGGGGTCACCGTGCTGCTGCTGACCTTCGGGCTGACTGTGGCGGGCGCGGGCACCATGAGCGTGCTACGCAACTATCTGATCGACACGGCGGATGCCAAGGTCAACAGTCTCTACACGAGCGCCCTCCGTCAGCCGGCGGCGGCCGCGGAATGCAACTTCGAGTACTCGCCGAACTCGACGCTCTTCGCCGTCCTCAATGCGGACGGATCCCCGCACTGCTCGAACGTGCCCAACAACGCTGATACGCCCAACACCGGAAAGATGAACCTCGCCTGGGTGTCTGCCATCGACGGAGACGCGAGCTCGGTCCTTCCCAAGACCACCATCTCGGACAGCGACGGCAGCTCCCACTGGCGGGTGGTCGCGTTCCCGATTCAGTTGACCGCTGACGGCGACTACTCGGTCGCCGTCGTCGGGATCAGCATCGACGACGTCGACTCGACGGTGGGCCGCTACATCCTGATCTTCTTCGGATTCGCACTCGCCGTCATCGTCTTCGGGGCCGCCACCACGCAGCTGCTGGTCACCAGCACCTTCTCCCCTCTGCGCGACGTGGAAGCGACCGCAGCCCGATTCGCCGCGGGCGACTACAGCCAACGACTCGGCGGTGCGACGCCCAACACCGAGGTCGGCCGACTCAACCGATCGCTCAACACCATGCTCGCGCGCATCGACCGCGCCTTCGCCGACCGCCAGAGGACCGTCGAGCAGATGCGCCGCTTCGTCGGCGACGCCAGCCACGAGTTGCGCACCCCGCTGGTGTCGGTCCGCGGCTACGCCGAGCTCTATCGGATGGGGGCCATCCAGTCGCCCGAGGACGTCGCCCAGGCGATGGGCCGCATCGAGGCGGAGGCGATCCGGATGGGCGGCCTCGTCGAAGACCTCCTGGAACTCGCCCGTCTCGACGAGGCGAAACCCTTGCGGCTCGGGCCGGTCGACCTGCTCCCCATCGCCCAGGATGCGGCGCTCGACGCCACCGCAGGCAACCCGGGTCGTCGCATCACGGTGATCGTTCCCGAGTCGTTCGAGGATCAGAATGCCGCGTCGGTCCCTACGCTGGTCGAGCCTGTCGAGACCTCCTCTTCCGCGTCCGCCACGACGACCGGCGCGATCCTGCTCACCGGCGCGCTCGCTCGCCTGCGCCGTCGCCGCCCCGCACGCGGGGAGATGCCGGCTGCGACATCCGCTGCGGTATCGGTGCCACCGTCGTCGTCGCTCTCGTCGTCGCTTGCTCTGCCGAACAGCGGGCCGATCGTGCTCGCCGAGGGCGACAAGATCCGCCAGGTCGTCACCAACCTGATGGGCAACGCGATGCGGTTCACACCGCCGGATTCCCCGATCGAGCTCGCCGTCGAGGTCGACCGCGAGGGCGGATACGGTCAGCTTTCGATCATCGACCACGGTGAGGGCATCCCGCCCCAGCTGCGCGAGAAGATCTTCCAGCGCTTCTGGCGCGCCGACACCTCCCGCACGCGCGACACCGGCGGAAGCGGTCTGGGGCTCGCGATCGTCGCGGGGATCGTGGCGAACCACGACGGGCACGTGGAGGTCGTCGAGACCCCGGGCGGCGGGGCGACCTTCCGGGTCAGCCTTCCTCTCTTCCACAGCGAGCCAGAAGCGGAACCATCCACGGATGCCGCCCCTCCCGCCGAGGGCGGCGCACCCCGCTCCTAACCTGGCCAGCATGACGCGATATCAGGTGGACAGTGAAGCGGTCGCCGCGGCGACCGGAAACGTACGAGCAGCGGTCAGTCGCATCCAGGCGGAGGTGAGCGGGCTGCACGGGCAGCTGGTGAACCTGCAGTCGTCCTGGTCGGGGCCTGCGGCCTCGGCGTTCCAGGGGGTGGTCGGCGACTGGAAGGCGACTCAGCAGCGTGTGGAGGAGAGTCTCGCCGCGATCAACGCAGGCCTCGCGCAGGCCGGTCGCATCTACGCGGACGTCGAGGAGCAGAACGCGCGGCTCTTCACCCAGTAACCGCGGGTCGACCAGCCCGCTGGTCGAGCCTGTCGAGACCCCAGCACGCCGGTCGACCCAGCCCGCTGGTCGAGCCTGTCGAGACCAGCCCGAACGACCCCGTTCGCTAGGGTCGGCTGCATGGCAGGCGGTCGGCGTGGTGCGAGCAGCGGAGCGCGCGTTCTCGGCACCCTCATCGACCTCGCCTGCATGCTGCCGTGGCTCGGGGTCGTCGCGGCGGCAGGCGCCCTGCTGTTCGTCACGGGGGTGACGCGGGGTGTCGACGATGCAACGGGCAACCTAGTCGGCTTCATCACGTTGATCGTGCCCATCACGGTCGCCGCGGCTGGGTTCGACCAGTCGGCCCGGCACGCGACGCCCGGCAAGCGGCGGCTGCGCCTGCGCGTGGTCTCCGAGTCGGGCGGCCCGGGCTTCACGCGAGCCCTCGTCCGGAACGTGATCAAGTACGCGCTCCCCTGGGAGCTCGCACACACCGCGGTGTTCGCCCTGGTGGGCTCGACGACGGCCCCGCCGCTCTGGGTAGCAGTCGTCCTCGCGGCGGCCTACGGAATCCCGATCGTCTCGCTTGTGCTACTGATCGCCACCGGCCGACCGCTGCACGACCGTGTCGCGCGGACGAGCGTGACCGGCGCTCTCTAACCCGGCGCGCTCTGACCGGCGCGGAGGTTGACACACGACGAAAGCGGGCGGCTCCCGGATGGGGAACCGCCCGCCTACGTTTTTCTGCCCGGGATGAGGTCTCGATACGCGTCGCCTTCGGCGGCGCTACTCGACCTTGACCCTTCGGTTGAGATCGCCTTGCGATGTCAACCTTCAGATCAAAAGTCCATTCCGCCGCTCGGGTCGCCGGCCGGAACCGGGTGACGCTCGGGCTTCTCGGCGACGACGGCCTCGGTGGTGAGGAACAGCCCGGCGATCGACGCGGCGTTGAGCAGCGCGGAGCGGGTGACCTTCACCGGGTCGTTGATGCCGGCGGCCAGCATGTCGACGTACTCGCCGGTCGCGGCGTTGAGGCCCTGACCGACGGGGAGGTTGCGCACCTTGTCGACGACGACGCCCGGCTCGAGTCCAGCGTTGAGCGCGATCTGCTTGAGCGGCGCGTCGATCGCGACCTTGACGATGTTCGCCCCGGTCGCCTCGTCGCCCGTGAGGCTCTTGACGGCCTCGCTCTCGAACGCGGTCTTGCCGGCCTGGATCAGCGCGACGCCACCACCGGCGACGATGCCCTCCTCGACGGCGGCCTTCGCGTTGCGAACGGCGTCCTCGATGCGGTGCTTGCGCTCCTTGAGCTCGACCTCCGTGGCGGCACCGGCCTTGATGACCGCGACACCACCGGCGAGCTTCGCGAGGCGCTCCTGGAGCTTCTCGCGGTCGTAGTCGCTGTCGGTGTTCTCGATCTCGGCACGGATCTGCTTGACGCGACCGGCGATGGCCGA
>JALYHS010000146.1 GCA_030776385.1 Actinomycetota bacterium | reverse complement strand
CCGACCGTGCCATCCGCCGCCGTCACGGTGAACTCCCGGGTGGATGCCGACTCCGGCAGCCGCACCCGGGTCCCGTTATCGAGCACCTCGGGCAGTTCCGCGGCCTCGTGACCGAGCGCGAACCGGGCCACCTCGGCGGGGTCCTGGAGCGTCCAGGCGCCTTCGCGGGTGATCCCGATCGGAACCACCTCGAAGCGGGTGAGGTCGATGGCGCCCAGCACACCGCCCGCCGTCGCGCAGCTGATGGAGTGCTCGCTCGAGCGGCCACCGAAGAGGAGCGCGACGCGGATCATGGGGGCTCCTGGGTCTTCGGGGCGGGTCTTCGGGGGCGGGTCTCGGTGCGTTCTCAGGTCTCGACTGGCTCGACCAGCGGGTCTCGGGGGCGTCTCGGGGTCTCGACAAGCTCGACCAGCGAGGGCGAACGGCGAGCTACTCGCCCTGCGGGCCGGTCGAGTCCGTGGTCAGGTGCGGTGCGATGTCCCGCGGATTCAGAGTACCGGCCAGCACCTCCGCGACCTGGCTGACGATCGGCATCTCGACGCCACGTGATGCCGCGAGCTCGAGGATGGGCGCCACCGAGCTCAGCCCCTCCGCCGTCTGGTTCATCTGCGCGATGACCTCGCCGTACGCGTAGCCCTGCCCCAGGAGTCGTCCGGCGGTGTTGTTGCGCGAGAGCGAGGATTCGCAGGTGGCGATGAGGTCTCCGAGGCCGGCCAGGCCCGCCAGGGTCTCGGCGCGACCGCCGAACGCGACAGCGAAGTCGGTCATCTCGACCAGGCCGCGGGTGATGATCGAGGCTTTCGTGTTCTCTCCATAGCCGACCCCGTCGACGATGCCGATCGCCACCGCGATGAGGTTCTTGAGCACGCCGCCGAACTCGGTGCCGATGACATCCGTGTTCACGAAGCTGCGGAAATAGGGGTTCGTTGCCGTCAGCGCGACCTCGGATGCCGTGGCCAGGCTGATCGAGGAGACGACGGCGGCGGTCGGCTGTTCCTTCGCGATCTCGAGCGCCAGGTTGGGGCCGGAGACGACGGCCACACGGTCGGGATCGATGTCGAGCTCCTGCACGATCACTTCGCTCATGCGGTAGCGGGTGCCTTTCTCGACGCCTTTCATGAGCGAGATCACCGGCACGCCGGCGGGGATCAGTTCGCGCACGATCCGCAGGTTCTCGCGAAGTGACTGGCTCGGGACGCTCAAGTAGACCTGCTCGGCGCCCTCGAGCACCTCGGGCAGCTTGGTCGAGGACTGGATGCCGCGGGGCAGGTTGATGCCCGGAAGGTAGTCCGAGTTGCGGTGCGACTGCATGATCTCGCGAGCGAGCTCGGTGCGACGGGCCCACACGGCGACGTCCGCGCCCCCGTCGGCGAGCACTTTGGCGAAGGTGGTGCCCCAGGAGCCGGCGCCGAGAACGGCGACGCGGGTCACTTCTTCGTGCCCTTCTCGTCGATGCGGCCGAACTCGCTCTGGCCGTGCGCTGCCGGATCCCAGCGTTCCACGGGAGCGGTTTCGCCGCGCAACTCCTCGACCAGGGCGGTGATCGCCTGCATCACGAAGAGCGTGGCGGCGCTGAGCGTCTCGGCATCCAGTTTCTTGCCCATCCACGGGCTCAGGTCGAGCGGCTCGCCGATGATGATGTCGACGGTCTTGCGCGGGAAGAGGCTGAACCGCTTCGACCAGCGCGGAAGGATCTTCTGCGCGCCCCAGTGGGCGGCCGGGATGAGCGGCACGCCGGTCTCGAGCGCGATCCGCACCGCGCCGGACTTGCCGCGCATGGGCCAGAGGTCCGGGTCGCGGGTGAGCGTGCCCTCGGGGTAGATCACCAGCGCGAGGCCCTCGGAGATGATCCGCTGACCCTGGGCGATCGTGTTGTTCTGTCCGCGGGCGGCGCGTTCCACGGCGACCTGACCCGTGCTGCGGAAGGCCCAACCGACGATCGGCGCGCGGAACAGGCTGGCCTTGGCGAGGTAGTGGGGCACACGTCCGTGGTGCCACAGCGTGTACGCCGTGACCAGCGGGTCGAAGTCGGTGATGTGGTTCGCCGTCATGATGAACGGACCGCTGCGCGGGATCCGCTCGGCGTGCTGCACCCGGTACCGGCCGACGAAAAGCACGAAGGGGATCACCAACGCGCCGAAGAACCGCCAGGTCGGAGTCTTCTCGCGCCGCTCGACGGACTTGTCGATCCCGCGCGCGGCCACTAGCCCTCGAGAGTGAACTGCGCCCCGAGCGCCTCGAGCTTGTCGACGAAGTGCTCATAGCCGCGGCTGATGATGCCCAGGTTGGTGACGCGCGAGCGGCCCTCGGCCGTCAACGCCGCGATGAGGTAGCTGAAGCCGCCACGCAGGTCGGGCACGCGCACGTCGGCGCCGTGCAGTGGCGTGGGGCCGGTGATCACGGCCGCCTGTTCCAGCTTGCGGCGAGGAACGCGGCGGGTGACCGACTCGAGGCCGTCCTGGTGAACGACGATGTCCGCGCCCATCTCGACCAGCGCATTCGTGAATCCGAAGCGGTTCTCGTAGACCGTCTCGTGCACGATCGATTCGCCTTCGGCCTGAGTCAGGGCCACGATGAGCGGCTGCTGCCAGTCGGTCATGAAGCCGGGGTGCACATCGGTCTCGACGCGCACCGGCTTCAAGGCGCCGCCGGGATGCCAGAACCGGATGCCGTCATCGTGCACCTCGAACGCACCCCCGACCTTGCGGAACACGTTGAGGAAGGTCATCAGTTCAGGCTGCTTGGCCCCGCCGACGAAGATGTCGCCCCCGGTCGCGAGTGCCGCGGACGCCCAACTCGCGGCCTCGCTGCGGTCGAAGATCGCGCGGTGCGTGAAGCCGGTCAGGCTCTCGACGCCTTCGATGAAGATCGTTCGGTTGGGCTCCATCCAGATGATGGCGCCCATCTTCTGAAGGATCGCGATGAGATCCATGATCTCGGGTTCGATGGCCGCATTCTTCAGCTCAGTGACGCCCTCGGCACGGACCGCGGTCAGCAGCACCTGCTCGGTGGCTCCGACGCTCGGGTACGGCAGTTCGATGTTGGCGCCGTGCAGACCATTCGGCGCCGTGATCCTGATGCCCTCATAGCTCTTGTCGACGACCGCTCCCATGGCCCGCAACGCGTCCATGTGGAAGTCGATCGGCCGGTCGCCGATGCGGCATCCACCGAGATCGGGGATCAGCGCCTCGCCCAGGCGGTGCAGCAGCGGACCGCAGAAGAGGATCGGGATGCGGCTCGACCCGGCCAGAGCGTCGATCTGGTGGAACTGCGCCCGTTCGACGTTGGTCGGATCGAGCACGAGCACGCCGTCCTCGGGACGGGCGACGTCGACGCCGTATGCGCCGAGCATTCCCGTCACGACCTGGATCTCGCTGAGCTCCGGCACGTTTTGCAGGACGCTGCGGGTTTCCCCGAGGAGGGCCGCCACCATGGCCTTCGTCGCCAGGTTCTTGGCGCCCCGCACCTCGATGCGACCGCGCAGCGGGACGCCTCCGTTGATCACGATCGAGTCGAAGGCGAGGCCTACGCGTGCTCCCGCCTTCTGAGCGTCCTTCGCGAGAGCCGCGACCGAGCTCTGCCTGGCACGTGCGACCGCATCCACGTCGGTGACCGAATCAACCATTGAATACCACTTGCCTTGCCTAGCGAACGGGGAGAGTCTTCGGACGCCAGCTCTCGCGGCCGCCCTCGAACTCCGTGATCCGCGCTTCGTCGCGCAGGGTGAGACCGATGTCGTCGAGCCCCTCGAGGAGCCTCCACCGAGTGTAATCATCGATGTCGAAAGGCACTCGGAAGTCGCCGATCGACACGGTGCGCGCTTCCAGGTCGACGGTGGCCGAGATTCCCGGCTCGGCCTCGATGAGCTCCCAGAACTTCTCGATCGTGTCTTCGTCAATCGTGCCGGTGAGAAGTCCCTGCTTGCCCGAGTTGCCGCGGAAGATGTCTCCGAAGCGCGGCGCGATCACGGCGCGGAAGCCGTAGTCCCGCAGCGCCCAGACGGCGTGCTCCCGGCTCGAACCGATGCCGAAGTCCTGCCCCGCGAAGAGCACCGTCGCGCCCTGGTACTCGGGCCGGTTCAGGATGAAGTCGGGGTCCTGGCGCCAGGAGTGGAACAGGGCGTCGTCGTAGCCGGTCTTCGTGACCCTCTTGAGGAAGACCGCCGGGATGATCTGGTCGGTGTCGACGTTCGAGCGTCGGAACGGGACCGCGACGCCGGTGATAGTGGTGATCTTGTCCATTACGCGTTCACTCCGTTCGTCTCGCTGGTTGAGCCTGTCGAAACCAGATCCCACGGTGACGACAGCGTCCCCCGGATCGCCGTGGCTGCAGCGACCAGCGGCGACACCAGGTGGGTGCGTCCGCCCTTGCCCTGGCGACCCTCGAAGTTGCGATTGCTCGTGGATGCGCAGCGCTCCCCCGGCGCCAGCTGATCGGGATTCATCCCGAGACACATCGAGCAGCCCGCGAAGCGCCACTCGGCGCCGAACTCCTCGAACACCTTGTCGAGCCCCTCGGCCTCGGCCTCGAGCCGGACGCGGGCCGAACCGGGCACGACCATCACGCGAACGTGGTCGGCCTTCTTCTGCCCCTTCACGATGCTCGCGAAGGCGCGCAGATCCTCGATCCGGCTGTTCGTGCACGAGCCCATGAAGACCGCATCGACCCGGATGTCCTTCATCGGGGTGCCGGCGGCGAGATCCATGTACTCCAGGGCGCGCTCGGCCGCCGCGCGGTCGTTCGGGTCGTTGTAGCTGGCGGGGTCGGGAACCGACTCGCTCAGCGAGACGCCCTGGCCCGGGTTGGTGCCCCAGGTGACGAAGGGTTCCAGTTCGTTCGCGTCGAGGTACACCTCCGCGTCGAACACCGCGTCGTCGTCGGTGGCCAGCGTGTCCCAGTAGGCGACCGCGGCATCCCAATCCGCCCCCTCGGGTGCGTGCGCACGGCCCTTCAGGTAGTCGTACGTCGTCTGGTCGGGGGCGACCATGCCGGCTCGGGCGCCCGCCTCGATCGACATGTTGCAGATGGTCATGCGGCCATCCATCGAGAGAGCGCGGATTGCGCTGCCGCGGTACTCGAGCACGTAGCCCTGTCCGCCGCCGGTGCCGATCTTCGCGATGACGGCCAGGATGATGTCCTTCGCCGTCACGCCGGGACGCAGTTCGCCCTCGACCGTGATGGCCATCGTCTTGAACGGCTTCAGTGGAAGCGTCTGCGTGGCGAGCACGTGCTCTACCTCGGAGGTGCCGATGCCGATCGCCATCGCCCCGAAGGCGCCGTGCGTGCTGGTGTGGCTGTCGCCGCAGACCACCGTGATTCCCGGCATCGTCAAGCCGAGCTGGGGGCCGACGACGTGCACGATGCCCTGCTCGATGTCACCGAGCGAGTGCAGGCGGATGCCGAACTCTGCCGCGTTCTTTCGGAGCGTCTCGATCTGGGTGCGGCTGGTGAGATCGACGATGGGGCGGTCGATGGCCAGGGTCGGGGTGTTGTGATCCTCGGTCGCGATCGTCAGATCCGGTCGACGCACCGGGCGCCCGGCAACACGCAGGCCATCGAAGGCCTGCGGGCTGGTGACCTCGTGCACGAGGTGCAGGTCGATGTAGATGAGGTCGGGGCTGCCGTCTTCACCCTTGACCACAAGATGGTCGTTCCAGACCTTCTCGGCCAGGGTCTTCGGAGAGGTGCTGCTGCTGCTGCTGGTGTCGCTCACGGTTCAATCCTTCTTCGGTCGGGAAGTCGGCCAACGACGAACTCCGCGACGAGGGAGGCCGGAGACTAGGCCTCGTCGCGGCGACGAAGGAGAAGAACCCGTTCGAGCAGCATCCTCTGAGGTTAGCACCGCAGGTACCGGGCTCGCCGTCCGGGGAGGCCGTGGGCAGGTTCGTCAGCCGCCGTGGACCAGCACCGTGAACGAGCCGAGTTCGATCACGGAACCCGACACGGCGAGGCCTTCGCCTCCGGGCGCGAGGACGGTGCGCGTCCCCCCGGATGAGATCGCGACTCCGTTGGTGGAATAGAGGTCCTGCACCCGGATGCTGCCGCGGCCCGCGCGCATCAGGTCGAGCAAGGCGTGGGTCTTCGA
>JALYHS010000145.1 GCA_030776385.1 Actinomycetota bacterium | reverse complement strand
AGCCGTCAGCGTGGCGGTAGGCCTTCAACCCCTCGAAGACCTCCTGCGCGTAGTGCAGCACCGCGGCCGAGGGCTGGATCGAGATCGGGCCGTACGGCTGCACGCGCGGGCGGTGCCAGCCGCCGTTCTGCGACCAACAGACGTCGACCATGTGGTCGGTGAAGTACTTGCCGAAGCCGGGGTTCGCCAGGATCTCGGCGCGCTCCTCGTCGGACTTCGCGTTCTCGTTGAGCGTGGTCTGCCAGAGCAGGCTCTGGGTGGCCATGGGGAGGAGGTTCACCATCGTGGTTCCTTCGAGGTCGAGAGTTCTAGTGTGCGCCCAAGTTCGCCCGGATCGCTGCGCCGACCGCCGAGGTCGTGCGGGGCGCTGCTCCTCGCGAGGCGAGATCCGCCGTCACCGCCACCTCGACACGTCCGGCAGCGTCCGGCATCCCGAGATGATCGAGAAGCAGGGCGGTGGACAGGATCGCCGCGGTGGGGTCGGCCTTCTGCTGCCCGGCGATGTCGGGAGCCGAACCGTGGACGGGCTCGAACATGCTGGGGAACGCGCCATCCGGATTGATGTTGCCCGAGGCCGCCAGTCCGATGCCGCCGCTGATCGCGCCGGCCAAATCGGTGAGGATGTCGCCGAAGAGGTTGTCCGTGACGATCACGTCGAACCTAGCAGGGTCGGTGACGAAGAAGATGGTGGCGGCGTCCACGTGGAGGTAGTCCCAGACCACGTCCGGATGCCGCACCGCCTCGGCCTCCACGCTGCGCGCCCACAGCGATCCGGCATTCGTGAGCACGTTGGTCTTGTGCACGAGGGTCAGCTTCTTGCGACGCTTCTCGGCCAGCTCGAAGGCGTACCGAACAACACGCTGCACCCCGAAGGCGGTGTTGACGCTGACCTCGTTGGCGATCTCCTGCGGAGTTCCGACGAGGATGCTGCCCCCATTGCCCACGTACAGACCCTCGGTGCCTTCCCGCACGACAACGAAATCCACCTCGCCGGGGGCGGACAACGGGCTCACCACCCCCGGAAACAGCCGGGTCGGCCGCAGGTTGACGTAGTGGTCGAAGGCGAACCGCAGCTTGAGCAGCAGTCCGCGCTCGATGATGCCGCCCGCCAGCCTCGGATCTCGCGGGTCTCCCCCGACGGCGCCGAGCAGCATGACCTCGTGTTTCGCGAGCGCCGCGAGGTCGTCATCGCCGAGGATCTCGCCGGTCTCGAGGTAGTGCCGCGCGCTGAACGGGTACTCGGTCACCCGCACGGCGGTGTCGGCACCCACGGCCGCCTGCAGCGTCGCGACCGCCTCGGCGATCACCTCGGGACCGATTCCGTCGCCCGGGATGGTGGCGAGGTCGATGGTGCGGGTCACGCGTTCTCCTGCAAATCTGGCGATTCTCGGGCGGGTCCGTAATTTTCAGGCAGCTCACAGATGACGAACATGAGCCGCGAGATCACGGCATTGTGGGACGTTCAGACAGCCTATCCCGCCCGTTCCGGAGCACTCCGTGGCCCCCGAACGGGGGATGGGGGCTGAGTATGGTCTCATCCATGAGTATCGGACTTGGAATCTTCCTCTTCGTGATCGGCGCGATCCTGCGGTTCGCCCTCAACGTGCAGCTCACGTGGATCAACCTGCAACTGGTCGGCGACCTGCTGATGGGCGCTGGCGTGATCGTCGCGGTCATCGGCATCGTGCTGCTTGTGCGCAAGCGCAGCAGCATCACCACCGTGCGGACGGCCGTCGATCCGCAGAGCGGCGAGAACATCGCCCAGCGCGAGACGAAGGTCGATCCGCTGCCGTAGCTGTCGAAATCGACGTCGGCCATCCGTCGTGCTGGGGAGAGGGGCGCTCGCTCCTCCCACCGCATGACACGAGGAGTCGAGATGTCGAAGTTCGTTCTGCTCTACCAGGGCGGCACCATGCCGCAGAGCCCCGAAGAGGGCGAGAAGGTCATGTCCGACTGGATGGCGTGGTTCGGTGCCGCTGGACCCGCCATCGTGGACCCCGGCAACTCCTTCGGTGCCGAGTCGGCCGTCGGAGTCGGCAGTTCGCCGAGCGGCGTCAACGGGTACACGATCGTCGAGGCCGACAGCCTGGATGCCGTCTCCGGGATGCTCGGCGATCACCCGCATCTCGCGGCCGGTGGACGCATCGAGGTACACGCCACCAACGAGATGTAGCGTCCGTGATGTAGCGACACGGACCTGCCG